>JAISFQ010000131.1 GCA_031263495.1 Candidatus Nutricula glyptotermitis | reverse complement strand
GGATGCGTACCATCTTTAACTACTCTTTCATCACACTTTTCGCAGTATCTTCTTACTGCTATTTTACCTTTATTTTCCATGAGTTTATAATACTTTTATAAACTCACTTTGTAAACACTTACATTCAACAGGTAAAAGATACCTATTTTAAGTCAAAATATCCTCTTTTTTTGCTCCGTAACTCCTATATTCCCTGCCGTCATCCGCTTTCCTCCTTAATTAATTCTCGGAAGTGCACGGTTTTGTAAGGTCTTGCGTTGTGACGAGTTGGTTCTGTGTTGATGTTATCTAGTAAATCACCTTCGTTTGTGCCACTTAACTTTGCTGCATCTATTAAGCCTTCATAAGTGTAATCTTTTCTCTCAAAGAAGCCGTCTGCTTTTGGTGTCCATTCTGAAAAGATGATAGGTTCGCATTTGTTGCACTTGTTTCCACACTTTGGCAAACATTTGCGATAAGTTAATGCGTTGCCTTCAATAATGTTTCGTGCAATGATAAACTGTGCTGCGCGTTTTGTGCTAAGGTTTATGTCTGTTTTGTGTTTTTTGCACGCTTTTTTGTAATGTTCACTAAATACTTCGCTTAAGTTCATCGTGCAGATTTCTGCGTTGTCTTCTAGCAGTTCAATGCCATAGAGTGTAGTTAGTGCCAAGATTGCATGCGTTTCCCAGTCGTCTAGTGAAGTGTTGTGCAGTTTATTCACGACTTTTAGTTTTCTTTCAAGTATTTTAACTAAAAATGCTCCTTCTCCACAACTTGGTTCAAGAAACTTTGATTCAAGGCGTGCGCATTCCTCTTTGATGCCGTGCAAATTAAGCATGTCATCCACAATCCAATCAGGAGTAAACACTTCTCCATGCTGTCTGACTCGCTCCTTAGACTTTACGCCATTTCTCGCCGTTTTGGTTGTCATTATCAGTTAATAGTATACACTATTGTTTTGATTAGTAGTTGTTAAAAACAAGAATTGCTGGTTGCGCGGTAAGAGATGGATGCGATAGACAGATTAAGTGCTATGGTTACCATACTTACACTCATGCAATTTGAACACATTCAGTCGGTAAAGATTGCCCAACAGTAATCATTCGCGCTGCGCACATTTGAACCTCTTGTTAAGATTTAAGCCTGTTTTTCTGAATATAAAGTTAATTCGCTTTCCATGTTAAGAAATTTCGTAATAAGGAAGCGTGTTTTGAGTTATATTAAGATTTAAGCCCAAAAAACGGAATAAGAAACTACACCTTTTCCGACTTCTCAACATTACGCGCAGTGATTATAACATTTGCGCCTTTACTCGCAAGCACAAGCGCAGTTTGATAGCCAATTCCACTGTTGCCACCAGTAATCAGCACAGTTTTCCCTATCTGCGACGCTATGTTATCAACAGTAAACTTTTCCATATCTTACCTTTCTGTTAATAAGTTTATTGCACGGGATGTGGGGAATGCAATAGGGGATGTCCCTGATTTATTTGGGGGGATAAGTTGCAGGTTTAAATATGCATAGATTTGAAAGTAATATTTTTTCGTACACATCCCAAACAAAATTATGGTATAATATTTAACAATATGTTCACAAAACAATTACCGCGCGAGAAGTTAAAGGCGAAAGGAGTTGAGTCGCTTTCGGACCTTGAACTTTTGCATGCTCTGATTGGTAGCGGAAATAAACAAGCGTCCGCGGAAGATATTGCGAAAAAAGTTCTGAAACTTCTTAAAACGGATGGTGCTAATATCTCATATGGCAAGTTATATGCGATAAACGGCATGGGAAACGCTAAAACGGCTGAACTTGTTGCTTCCTTTGAACTCGCAAAACGCTATCTTATAAAGTCTGAACAGCCAGTAATAAAATCTACTGAAGATGCACTTAAACTGCTTGATGACATAAGAAACAAGCAACAGGAGTATTTTGTGTGTTTAACGCTTGATGGCGCAAATAGGCTAATAAACAAACGCACTATAACAATCGGCACATTAACTGCGTCCCTAGTTCATCCGCGAGAAGTGTTTGCACCTGCGATTGAAGACCGTGCAGCAAGCATAATCGTCGCACATAACCATCCAAGTGGAAGCCTGCAAGCAAGTGAAGCGGACAAACAAGTCACAAAACAATTAACAGAGGCAGGCGAACTGCTAGGCATTAAATTACTTGACCACATAATAGTCACGAAAACTGGATATAAAGCAGGTGATTTTGATGGAATATGACAGAAGTCTATTGACCCTAATCTGAAAGATTTTTTGTGATTCTATCCTCTTTTTTTGCACCATTACTCCAAACTGAGTGACATTTTCACTTACCTATGACAGCCGCAAAACCAACCGCGCATTACATGCTATACTAAAAGATGACAATGAAGTCGAACGCATTTACGCAATTGCAGTTGCACAGACAGAGGAGTATTAGTTAATGTCAAAAACTATGTTAAACATTTCGGGCATACAAGTTGAAGTGACGCGGAAAAACATCAAGAACATGCATCTTTCTGTAAAACCGCCAAATGGGAAGGTGACGGTTTCTGCGCCTATCCAAATGACAGATGATGCGATAGATAGATTTGTGCGTATAAAAATCGGTTGGGTAAAAAGGCAAATTGCTAAGTTTGAAATGCAACCTAGACAGTCAAAGCGAGAATATGTATCTGGCGAAACTCTATATGTTTGGGGCAAACAGTATTATATGCGCGTTGAACACAGCAACAGGAATTCACTTATCTTACAAAATAACAACGCTATATTGAAAGTTCGCGAAGAAAGCACCGTAAAACAACGCGAAAGTTTTGTGCGCGAGTGGTATCGTGGCTTACTGAAAGCGGAAATAGCGCGATTGCTTCCAAAGTGGGAACAGATTACAGAACTAAAATCTGCTGGTTACAGAACGCAATACATGACGACTCGCTGGGGCACGTGTAACCTAAAAACTGGCATAATACGTTTTAACTTGCAACTTGCTAAAAAGCCTCCTGAGTGCCTTGAATATGTCATTTTACATGAACTTGCGCACTTTATTGAAAGGACACATAATGCACGATTTGTCGCTGTAATGGATGAATACATGCCGATGTGGCGAGAGATTAAGAAAACGTTAAACAGTCAGATACTTGATTACATGTAGTAGCGTTTTTAATGGTAAAGCATTCTCTTGTAATCTTTTATATACTCATCTACCGCCTCTTTTAAGCCGTCGTTTATCTCGTCGATGTCGAATTCTGTGATGTCAAAGTCGTCCGCAGAAAACCAATCGTCTTCATACTCTTCATAGTCCTCATCCTTTTCTCCTTTAGACGCTCTCATCAGCCTCTCTAATCCTCCAACACCGCCTATATCTTCAGCAATTCCATAATTTTTACCTTTTATGACGCGTGGCAAGTCTTCGTCTTTTATTTCATCATCTATAATCACTTTCTCGAGTTTCACACTAACACGCCATCCGTCACCAAAATCATAGTCCATTGCTAATCTGTCGCCTTCGTTACTTACTGCTTCTTTCAGTGGACTTGTCATAATATCTTTAATCTCTTGCTTGTAACTGCCATAATCTGGGAGTTTACCAGTATCGTATTCTATGAGCATATAACGGTGATTCATGTCCTTATTGGCAAGCAATTTAGAATCTGGTGGCGTATCTGGAAACTTTGTCATTAAAGTTCTATTATAATTCCTACCGACTGGAACATCAATTGCCATCAAATGATAACCGTTCATCATAAACATTATCTGCATGGTACATCCAAGTTCTGCGACAGTAATATCGCTTAACACCTGAAACCTCCGCCAAATCCTCGGCTTAAAGTCATATAGTTCAGCGTGAAACTGATATATCGGTTGTGACGCCATATTTCCTCCTGTATTTTATACACTGCGTACTATTATATTGTAGCACGAAATGAGGTGGTGTGTAAAGAACAAAAAGGATCAAAATGAACACAATCGGATTGGGAAAAGATATCCACAAGTTGTGCGAGGGGCATAAACTTGTTTTGGGCGGGGTTGATATACCTAGTGAGAAGGGGTTTAAAATGATTAATTGTTAACGCTCCTTGACATCTCCAGCCTTGTCATCCCGCAAGCGAATGTGATGCGGGATCTGTGATAGCGAGAAAGTACGTTACGTGCAAAGAAGCCAGATCCCGTTGCGTCGCGTGCTTTGCACTTTTACGGGATGACAAGGGGTGGAGTTCTTTCGCTGTTAAGTACAAAAAGGAGTTCGCTTACGCTCACGCTTTTATTAGCACAACTTTTCAAAACAACTTCGCTACGCTCGTTCTTTTGAAAAGTTGTGCTAAGGCTTGGCTTGGCTACGCCAAGCCAAGCCACTCTGCAGCAGAGTAACTCTTAAACAAAAAGTAACTTTACAGCAGAGGCTTGGATTTTTCATATTGAAAAATCCAAGCAATGCGCAAGTCGGCGGGCGCGAGGCGATAGCCGAAGTGTACGCTGACGCTAGCGCTATCAGAGTATGAATGAAATGAATTCTGTTTAATGCGAGCGGAGCGAGCAATAAAAGCGTGAGCCGTTAGGCGAACTCCGATTCAAACGCACTGCGTGAATCGCAGTGCTATCAATGTGTGAGCGAAAGCGAACTCCGTTAAGTACGGGGTCTTAGGGGCAGAGCCCCTAGGCGAAGAGGGTATGCCTGAAACTCCGTAGGAGGTTCAGGCTAGGGGGAAAGCCTTCCCCCACCAAATTACTCATTACTCATTACTCCTTACTCATTACTAATTACTAATTACTAACTACTCATTAAATATATCTATCTCAGCCTATTTTAAGTTTCGCGCCCTAAACTGTAACTATTATGGCAATAGAAGTATTTAATCGCTATGAGAATAAGCACTTGGTGAATCGGGAGCAGCAGGAGCAGTTGCTCAGCGATTTGCAGGCGAAAATGGAACTGGACAAGCACAACCCAAATGGCAAAGCGTATAAAATATACAACTTATACTACGATACCAGTGACAATAATCTCATTCGGCGAAGTTTGGAGAAGCCCCGCTACAAGGAAAAGGTGCGCGTGCGTGCATATGGCGTGGTTGCGGGCGATGACATGGTGTTCGTTGAGATAAAAAAGAAGTATGATGGGCTGGTCAACAAACGGCGCACAAAGATGACGCTTAGCGACGCCAAGCAGTTCTTAGAGAATGCGGAAATTGAGTTGCAGACTTATATGAATCCGCAGGTCGTGAATGAACTTGCAGAAATTATCGGGCGCAGAAAGTTGCGACCTGCGATTAATATTGCATACGAACGAACTGCACTTATCGACCCGAGAGACAGTGATCTGCGCGTTTCGTTTGACCATGCAATCGCGACTAGAAGGCATGATGTAGGTTTAGATAAGGAAGCGGTAGGCGAATATTTACTGCCTGATGATCAATACGTTATGGAAGTCAAAACTCGGCACGCGATGCCGCTGTGGTTGGCGGAATTATTAGGGAAACACCATGTCAGGGCTGTAAGTTTTAGTAAATATGGTCGCGAATACATTAAGAAATTGAAGGAGGAACATGTTTGAATCAATTTTTATCGAGGACACAGGCGTAAGTTTGACGCTTGAAAGCGGCATTATTGCGATTATTGCGGCGGTCGCGATGGGCACTGTTTTGAGCATTGCACACATTCATCTCAACAAAGAACGCGCAGTTGCAAGGACTTTTGCGATTACATTGGTCGTCCTACCTGCGATTATCGCGATTATCGTCGCATTGGTCGGGAACAACGTCGCGCGAGCGTTCAGTATTGCAGGCATTTTCTCGATTGTGCGGTTTAGGTCAATGCAGCAAGATACGAAAGAACTGGCATTTGTCCTGCTCAGCATGGCGATTGGGCTTGGTTGCGGAATGGGTTACGTGGGTTATGCTGTGGCGTTTGGGTTGATTTTGGGCGCAGTTTCCGTGGTTGCACAGTTGGCATTTCGCGACAGGCACGAATACAAAACGCTCAAAGTTTTTATGCCTGAGAACCTAGATTATGGCGAAACACTGAACAATGTGCTCGCAAAATACGCCAAGACCAGCCAATTAATACAAGTTAAGACCGCTGATCTCGGTAGTTTATACAAGTTGACCTACAAAATCGCCCTATTGCCCGAAACGAACGAAAAGCAGTTGATTGACGATTTGCGCACCAAAAATGGCAATTTGACTATCAGTTTGACAAATGCATATGAACTGGAGGAGCGATGAATCAACGCAGAAACGCAATCGTAGCAGGTATTTTAGTGATTATTGGCATATTCGCAGCAGCGTGGATGATGTTGCCAAAAAGCGGCGACACTGGCAGTAACGCGGATAATATTGACACCGTGAGCACCGCAACCGCAACTCCTACTCCCAGCGCGAGCGGCGACAAAACGGAATACTCTGTTACGGCAAAGGAAATCGCGCTTGGCGACTATGACGCAGGCGCAGTAGTTAAGATTAGTGCTGGTGGAGAGTATGTTTTAAGCGGCGAAATGACGGACGGGCAGATAGTCGTCGACGTTACAGACGATGAGAAAGTTGGACTTTATTTGAACAACGCGTCCATTACAAACCCAGTTGGCAATGCAATTTTGGTCAATAATGCGGACAGAGTTACGATCACTTTGAGCGACGACACGAGCAACGCAGTGACCGATGGCGCAAAATACTCTGAACTTGACGCAGATGGCGAGCCCGACTCCGCAATCTTTTCGCACGACGATTTGACGATAAACGGTAACGGCGCACTGACAGTAAACGCGAATTATGCAGGCGGAATCGAAAGTCGCGATGACCTCAAAATCGCAGGTGGCAACATCGCAATCAAGGCAGTCACGCACGGAATGTTCGGCAACAAGTCAGTCGAGATAAAAACTGCAAGCGTAGCAATAACCGCAGGTGGCGACGCGATTCACAGTGACGGCGATATGCTAATCGAAAGCGGAACTTTTGCGCTCGCAAGCGATGACGACGCAATGCACGCCGATGGAACTTTGACAGTCAGTGACGGCAAAATCGACATCACTGAGAGTTACGAAGGCATCGAAGCGACGGACGTCGTGATAAATGGTGGCACAATCGACATAACCGCAGATGACGACGGCTTAAATGGCGCAGGCGGTAACGATGACAACTCAAACAGCCCGACGACCGAAGGTGGACGCCCGCGACCAGGCGACAATTTCTCTCGCACAACTGGTTCAATCACTATCACAGGCGGCGCAATAACCATCCAAGCAGGCATAAGTGGCAACGGCGACGGTTTGGACTCCAACGGCGCACTCACAATCAGCGGTGGCGACATTTTAATCAAAGAACCTGCAACTCAGCGCGATTATTCATCAATTGACTACGAAACCACAGTCTCCATCACTGGCGGACAAGTGCGTATTCTAGACACCAACGGCAATTACACCACAATCACGCAGGAAAACGTCGGGAGCGCAGGAATGGGTGGCGGATTCGGTGGCGGGAGACCGAGATAGTGGTAGGTAAAGTGCGTTGGCATACCGGCGGTCGGTATGTGAGATGCTTCACCTCATTTGCCGTCCCGCATCGCATTCGCTCGCGGGATGACAAGTTACTGCTCGCTACGTACAAATCGCAGTTCGCTTTCGCTCATACTCCCACTCAGAATTCCGCACGTAGATGCGGAATCTTAAAATAATCCGTGAGCGCATGCGAACACCATTAAATGCATTCGCTATCGCTCATACTTTAATTAAGATTCCGCATCACGCTACACTTCGTTTCGCGGTGCGGAATTCAGAAATGAAGTACTGCGCGGTGTTAAGAGTACTCCTTGCTACGTACAAAAAGGAGTTCACACGCTACGCGTGCTCACACTTTTACCCCGCAACATACAAAACAACTTCGCTGCGCTTGTTGTTGTGTATGTTGCGCTAAGGCTTGGCTTGGCTACGCCAAGCCAAGCCACTCCTTAGCAATGTAGCTCTTAAACAAAAAGTAACTTTACAGCAGAGGCTTGGATTTTTCATACTGAAAAATCCAAGCAATGCGAACGTGGTTCGTGAAATCAGAGCATGAGCCGAATAGGCGAATTCCGATTCCCGCGCGAGGCACAGCCGAGCGCAATTAGAGTGTGAAGGCGTAGCCTGAACTCCGATTCAACCGCACTGCGTGAAACACAGTGCTATCAGAGTATTCGCAAAGCGAATTCCGATTCCCGCGAACGAAGCGAGCAATAAAAGCATGAGCGAAAGCGAATTCCTTATAATCGCATTGCTACGCAAT
This sequence comes from Candidatus Nutricula glyptotermitis, assembly GCA_031263495.1. Lineage (GTDB taxonomy): Bacteria > Actinomycetota > Actinomycetes > Actinomycetales > Bifidobacteriaceae > Nutricula > Nutricula glyptotermitis. Next base: position 130 of record JAISFQ010000131.1, on the reverse strand, counting down.
AGGGTCGAATGCTCATTCGCATTCTCCTTTCAAGATTCCAGAGGGTCGGACGCTCCTCGCGTTGGGTCGCAGGGGGTCAAATGCTCAATCGCATTTTCCTTCACCTGCTCCTACACAGAATTCAGAGTGG
>JAISFQ010000056.1 GCA_031263495.1 Candidatus Nutricula glyptotermitis | reverse complement strand
GCGAATTCCTTTTCCCAATTACTCATTACTCATTACTAACTGATGTAACATTATCAAAGTTTGCACTCACCGCACAAAACGTGTATAATTTTTAACAGAGTAGTGATGCACTAGAGTTGTATCATTATTAGTAGCGTACTTTAGTGGGTATATAGACAGGTGGTTTGTGCGCTTTAGGATGACCATTTGAGTGAGGTACGCAATGAAACATTTGTACGGCTTTTTTGAAAGCGGTAAGTTGGCGGCAGTGATGTTGGTGTTGCTTGCGTTTTGTGGCGCAACTTTAGCAATTCCAAGTTCACATGCTGACGAAGGTTTTGATGCTGAAAAATTAATTGGCACGACCGATTATTTCTTTGGCGCAAATCCAGATTTGACTGATGAGCAAAAAAAGTTAATTTGCGATACTGAAATTGGCGTGATGACTGGTTCAACTGGCGCTTTGCTCGTCGAAACATTGTGTGGAAATAAAAACGTACAAGTTTATTCCGACAATATGGAAGCAGTCGCAGCGGTGCAAGCTGGTAAACTTGAAGCCGCGATAGCTGGTGGCACGTTTTTGGAGCCAATACTTCGTAGCAATCCTGATTTGAAATACTTGCTTGATGTGGATGTGCAAACAGAAGTGGTGGTTCCATTCGCGGCAAAAGGAAATGATGAGATAATTACAGAAACCAATGCTTTAATTGATGAACTTCACGAAAGCGGGACGCTCGCAGACATGAAAAGGCGTTGGATGGAAGAAGGCGTGACAGAAATGCCTGATGACATCGCATATTATGACGATAATCCAATTAGAGTTTCAATAACCACGACTCGCGCACCATTTGGATTCGAATTAGGTGACGGTTCAATCGTCGGATTTGGACCTGAATTTGCGTACCGTTTAGGTGATAAATTGCATCGCAAGATTGAGTTTATAGCGACTGATTTTGCAGGGATGCTTTCGGCACTTAGTGCTGGAAAATCGGACATTATTGTCGATTCGATTTCTTGGACAGAAGCTCGCGCTGAGGTGTATGATGTCGGTAAGATATATTACATATTAGGGCAAAGAATCATCACAAAAAACACAGAAGTTGTCTCAAACGAGAACTTTATCGACTCTGTAAAAGATGCATTTTATGTTAACCTCGTTGAGCAAGATCGTTATAAACTGCTATTAAGTGGTTTAGGCGCGACATTACAAATAACTATATTAGCATTCGCGCTCGGAACGCTAATTGCATTCGCACTGGCATTTCTAGCAACGCGCAAATCTAGAGTAGCGCAAAGTGTCGTCTCGATTTGGTCTAAAACATTTAATAGTATTCCTGATGTCGTATTATTAATGATTGTGTTTTATATAATTTTTGGTTCACTGCCGATTCCTCCTATTATTGCTGCAAGTGTAGCATTCGCGCTGTCAATTTCACCTAGACTGACCGAAAGTTTTGTGACTGCAATTTCGACGGTTTCCAAAGATCAAATAGAGGCAGCGTATGCGATGGGATTTTCAAAAATGGAGACTTTTCGTTCGATAGTGCTCCCACCAGCCATCCGTTTTGGATTGCCTGGATATCGCGCAAGTCTAATTAGTTTATTTAAACTGACTTCCATTGTGGGATTTATCGCTGTTTCAGATTTAACGCATGCCAGTGGGGTAATACGTGCTCAGACTTTCGATGCGTTTTTCCCACTTATAGTGATTGCGGTAATTTACGCATTTTTTATCGTCGTAATTACTGTTTTAGTTGAACAGTTAGAGAAAGTAATCTCTTATAAAAGGAGAAGAAATGATTCAGATTGAAAACCTTAGTAAAGTCTATGATAATGGTTTTGAGGTGATTAAAGACCTCACTGTGACGATTAATAAAGGTGATGTGATATCGGTTATTGGGCCTTCTGGAACTGGAAAGTCGACTTTTATTCGTTGCATAAACCGCCTTGAAGAAGCAAGTAGCGGCAGAATCATCTTTGATGGACTTGACTTGAATGATCCTAGCACTGATATTGACCTTGTGCGGCGTCGAATGGGCATGATTTTCCAAAACTTTAGCCTTTTTGAGCAGATGAGCGTGCTTGACAATTTAACTATTGGTCAAATTCGATTGTTAAAAAGGTCAAGAAAAGATGCAGTCGAACGCGCGAAAGAGTTGCTGGAGACTGTTGGACTTGCAAATAAGATAAACAGCTTTCCTGAGGAGCTTTCTGGTGGACAAAAACAGCGTGTTGCGATTGCCAGAACGCTTTCGATGGATCCAGAAATTATCTTACTTGATGAGCCAACTTCAGCACTAGATCCAACGATGGTCGGAGAAATTACTGCGGTCACTCGCAATTTGGCGAAACAGGGTATGACGATGATTATAGTGACGCACGAAATGAATTTTGCGAGAAACGTCAGTAACAGAATATTCTATATGGATGAAAAGGGAATTTATGAAGATGGCACACCAGAAGACATTTTTGAAAACCCCAAAAAGCCACGCACAAAAGAGTTCATATTTCACATTAAATCCTTCAATTATACACTTGATGATGAGCATTATGACTATATCGAGCTCAACAATGAGTATATCAACTTTGCGTTCAAGAATGGAGTTAATGAGAAAAACACGAATTCAGGGCGTTTAATTATCGAGGAGTTGGCGACGATTGTGCCGAAGAGCCCACAAACCACAATCACTTTTTCGGCTGCAGGCGAGTCGAACGCATTTGAGTTAATATGCGTGTATCCTGCTGAGGAGCGTAATATACTATCTGACGATAATTTATCTGCGATGATAGTTAAAAATGCGACGAAAACGCAGGAATATGAATATACAGATGGGCTTAATCGGTTGACATTGAAATGGTAAAGGAGTATTATGGCAGACAGAGCATTAGAAGTAATTATTGAGAACGCTACGGACGAAAAAGTTCCGACGCGTGCACGACTTATAGGCAGTTTAGACACGACAACTGTCGAAGAAGCGCAAGGCGAATTGACCAAAGCAGTCGAAACTCTTGCAGGAAATGAGATTGTATTTGACTTTGTTGATTTGAAGTACATTTCTTCAGCAGGACTTCGCGTAATGTTGTTAGTGAACAAAAAGGCTACTGACAAGAAAATTGAGCTAAAGTTAGTAAATTTGCGTCCAGAAGTTAAAGACGTTTTTGATATGGTCGGCTTTACAAGACTTTTTGTGATTGAATAAACGCCACTTTTTTGTTATCCTAGGTGCATGAACGGTATCGAATGTGATGCAGGGTTTGCTCTACCACGCCCCTTGTCATCTAGGTAGCGTGCAAAGTACGCGACACGGGATCTGGCTTCTTAGAAGTTAACGTACATTCTCGCCAATCACAGATCCCGCATCACATTCGCTTGCGGGATGACAAAGGGCGTAGCAATGCAATTAAAGGAATTCATTTCATTCATGTTTCTGTTGCGCTCGCTTCGCTCGCGGGGAATCGGAATTCATTTCATTCATACTTTGATTGCACTGCGTTGCACGCAGTGCGTTTGATTCGGAGTTCAGGCTGCGCCTTCACGCTTCTATTGCGCTGGCGTATGGTTTCGCCTACGGCGCAACAATACTTGCGCATTGCTTGGATTTTTCAGTATGAAAAATCCAAGCCTCTGCTGTGAAGTTACTTTTTGTTTAAGAGTCACTCTGCAGCAGAGTGGCTTGGCAAGACGCAGCCAAGCCTAAGCGCAACTTTCAAAAGAACGAGCGCAGCGAAGTTGTTTTGAAAGTTGCGCGAATAAGAGTGTGAGCGTAAGCGAACTCCGATTCGTACGTAGCGAAGCAGTACTCTTAATGACACGCAGTACTTCTATTCTGAATTCCGCACCGCGAAACGAAGTGTAGCGTGATGCGGAATCTTAATTAAAAAGTATTCGCAACGCGAATGCGATTTAATTGCATTGCTACGCAATAGGG
>JAISFQ010000084.1 GCA_031263495.1 Candidatus Nutricula glyptotermitis | reverse complement strand
TATAGACCACCCTGCAACAGTTCCAGAACTACAAGCGATAATAGATGATTTTCTATATGATTATCATACTTATAGACCGCATTTTGGATTAGGTATGTTGACTCCTGAAGAGTTCTGTAATAGACTTAATATACCATGTATTTTTAGGAGAAAAGTGTCCACGATGTAGTGAACCAGTACATGCCATTGACAACCCACCCACAAACAGAGTAACATTATTAACGAAAGGCTAATTATGAGAGATGTTACTAAGAGCAGGGAATTGGCTAGGAAGGGCAATATGTGTATGCCCCCCCCCTCCCCCTTAAATCTGCCACGCTTCTGAAACAAGGGGAGTTGCTATGAATAACTTTGGTCATTTTACTGTAGCCGATGAAGTTATACAAGGTGTAAATCTTCAAGGCAAAACAGCAGTTGTAACTGGTGGACATACAGGAATTGGGCTTTATACGACAAAAGTGTTCGCGAAAACAGCGAACGCATTGTTTGCCCTGCATTTGGACACTATCGCAAAGCAACATAACATACGTGCATTTTCCGTGCACCCTGGACCAATTCCATCATCTGACTTATTTGCAGAATCCGCAGTAGGCATTAAACCTGCAATTGCAGTTCATGCGCTTCGCATAATAGCAAAGTTAATGCGCGGTGTACATATAACAGAACTCTACAATGCAATCAAAAAACCTGACACACCTGATGCTTTCAAAACCATTCAGCAAGGTGCATCAACTTCTGTTTGGGCTGCCACAACACATGACTTGGACAATATCGGTGGACTTTACCTAGAAGACTGCCACATCGCAGGAAACGTAGCAGATGACATAAACATTCCGTTTGGAGTTCGCCCACATGCAACTGCCCCAGAGTTCGCTAAGAGATTGTGGGGCGCTTCGGAAGAGTTGGTGGGGGTTGAGTGGGAGTGCATTTAAGTTGCATTCCTGAACTGCGCGGACGGTGGACACTTAGTGAATGGTTGCGAATGAAATTGTTGTGCGTTTTAGCCCCTATATACACAGTTTTACGGAGTGATTTTTGGAAAATGCCTGTAAAATTGGCTATTGACATTGTCGATGAACTCTAGTAAGCTTTATATTACGGTAAATAAAAGAAATGTTTGTTGTGAATGTTGTGAAAATGACAGGTACTATATTGATGTTGATACAGCGCGGGAGGCACTACGTACTCTTGACGGAAGGTCTTTAACAAAAGCCGATTTCATAAATGAAGTCTTGATAGTCATGAAAGCTGAACCTTTTCGTGCAAGAGGTTTAACAGTTAGAGAAGTTTCTGAAACAATCACCCGCTTATTATGCACCCCGTTGCTATGCATAAAAAAGGGCAAGTGTATGATTAAGAAGAATATGTATTCAGACGCATTAGCAATAATAAACGAAAGACTTGGGGTTGAATTTCAGAATGAATATCTCAGAGAATTATACAGAAACGAGGTAACTATAAACGAAACGTTTATGGCTAAAGCACCTCACGTTATCTCGAGTCTAATTACAATTGCGTCAGTCATTATAGGTGCATTTTTCACTTCGTTAAGCGCGGCGTTAAGTAAGGAGAATATGGAAATTATAAGTATAGGTGCTAACTTTGCGTTTTTTACATGCATGCCATTTGCAGCACTTATTACAGTATATGGTCTTGCTGGCGTTGAGTTCCGTAAACCAAAAGTACTCTCAATGCAAGATTACATAAACATGGAGCATTCGCAGCTTGTACAGGGTTTTCGTAACAATAAAAAAAGAAGCAGAAAATGTTACCGTAAGCGACCTCAGCTGAGAGTTGTTTTGCTACGATTATTGCAACACTAAAAGACTATTGCCTTTATCCACTGTAATAGTATTTTTTTCTTGCTATCTAACACAACCCCATGCTATACTATAACAGTACGATTATTTAAAATGCAGGAGGGAATATGGCGTCACAACCGATTTATGAGTTTTACGCAGAACTCACAGGATTTAAACCTAAGATATGGCGAAGGTTTCAGGTAATGAATAACATTACTGTTGCGCGCCTTGGGTATGTTCTGCAAACGCTCTTTGAAATGAAGGCGAGCCATTTGATGGCGGTTGAAATTCCGCATGGAGAAAATACATATAGGCGTATGAGAAGGGATTATCCAGAGATTCCTTCAGATTCTAGAGTGTTTGATGATAGAGATGAAATATGGCGCTTAGATTTTATCGATGACGACACAGGAGAGCTTCAGCCATCTTATAGAAGTAATGTCAAAATGGGCTATATTACTGAAGAGCGCATAAAGTATATTGTAAAATACATAGGCGATGAGTTGTCAATGGAATATGACTTTGGCGACAGTTGGTGGGTTAAAGTTACACTTGAGAAAGTATTTAGAGACGAAAACATACTAGGCAAGGATTTGCCACGTGTTTTAGAAGGCGAAAACTTCGGAATTATTGAAGATTCAGGTGGAATTAGCGGACTGGCTGAGTTAGTGAGAGCGTTTAAGAGAAAAACGGGATGGAAGTATAAAGAACTCAGTGCATGGTTAGGCAAAGATGAGTTTGATATTACAGAATTTGACATTGACGACATGAACTTTCGTCTCAAAAAGATTCCGCGCATTTACGAGGAAATCTATGAGTATGACCTTGAGCCAACTAAATATTCAATTGGCTTGATTGAGCGAAAGTATTTAAAGAAAAGTAATGCTAAACCAAACGCGAGTACATAAGTTTTCACGCCAGTTATTCCAAGATATAAACCGCCAATTGCCGCTCTGGCTGATAGCGCGATAAACGGTTTTTTATATCTAAATCCAACTCCATATAGCACAGGCTCTGTAATTCCGCCTACGATTCCCGAAACTAAATAGCCAAGTGATAACGACTTTTCTTTCTTATCTCTTGTCGCGATAAACGCACCTAATGTCATTGGGTATGGAGTGATGATGCCTGTCTGCCTACATAAACAATCTTTCCTTTACAAAGACGCTAGTTTAATAAGCTAAATAACAGTTGCATAACAATTGCATTTACAGTTATTTTGTCGTAAACATAAACTGATTTGTTCAGAATGGTTAGTCCTTTTTGACTAAACTTCAGCATTTTATATGATGTACTGCCTTTATCTTTACAGTTTTGTAACAGTATGCCCACAATTTCTGACACAATTGTTATTCCGCACCTTACGAATGGCAAAACATCATCAATGTGTTCGTGACATGTTATGAACATGTTTACAGCACTTACACTGTTTTCTAATGCAATTGGATCTGACACTAAACTTATAATCATGATTTCCTTCCTTTGCTCTTATTACTTACTTCTTTAAGGAAAGCACGAGCTAAAAGCAAACTCCTGTATAGTACATGAGTTCACGGCTGTACCGCTCGCGCATTAATTAAGATTCCGCATCACGTTCGTTTTAAAGGCAGGGTGGAGTAAGATGTAAGTTTTTGTAACGATTTTGTTAACATTTGCATCCAAAATCTAAGCGTGCTAAACTTTGACACATGCTAAATAAAAAGTTAAAGATGATAGTCATGAGTGGAATACTTGCACTGTCGCTAGTGTTTGTAACTGGGTGCGCTGAGATGGATGTATCCTTTAATGCGGAAGATAAAAGTGCGCAGTATGGAGTTGACGTACCTTACGAAGAAGAGGCTGTTCCAGTTGAAACGGGAGTTTTCAGCGGCGATACGCAGTTTATTATGCCAAGCGAGGATGAACAGTATAAATATGCTGGTGCACTTGCAAAGATTGGTACTGATGTTGAGGTAAAGGACACTAGTAATGCTACATATCTAGGTAGAGATACGGAATATGGTAACTGGCGAGGAGGTAATGATTGCAATACAAGAAACACTATGATAAATGATGCTGTGTCTGCGTATGATATGAGAAACGGCGCGAAAACCATCAAATATGATAACAAAAAAGCCTGCAAAGTACTTGAAGGCACATTTTATGATTTTTACACAAATAAAGCCATTGATTTTGTGAGGGGTACAGGGTCTAACCAAGATGGCGGTGTGCAAATTGATCACATTGTCGCAGTAAGGTTGACATTTGATGAAGGAGCGAGTGCGTGGACAGAAACAGAAAGAAAAGCATACTATAATGACCCAGAAGTTCTTATAGCAGTCGAAAACAGGATTAACTCCAGAAAAGGTGATGGCTATTGTAAGAGTAAGGGTTGTGACATAAACGATAACAACATTTATGGAGAAACAGAGGACAAGGCATATAAGTTTTGGGTACCACCAAACATCAATTACAGATGTGAGTATGCATACAGGCAAGTGACAGTACGCGAAAAGTACGGACTTTGGATGCTCCCCGATGAGCGCGACACATACAGTATGATTCTAAGCGTTTGCTCAGGCAAGGAAAACCCTAAGAAACTGATTGGCGAGTAGGGGTTATTAAGTTGTGTGTTGCAAAGGTTACGCTTTCCGAACACTGTTCACATCTTATTCCACAACGTATTCGTCAACCACTCTTCTATCATTGTCAAACACTACGCCGATTTTGTAAAGTTTTTTGGAAGTGTCAGTGTCATATTTTAGTGCATAATCTTTGTCGTTAATTTGCTGCAGAGCATCATTCGCTGTTCCGTTACCTTTCAGTTTGAACTCAAATACATATATCTCATCAGGAAGTTCGACGACTGCATCTGATGAGCCATGCGAAGTTGCTTCTTCGACTCGTATATCACCGTTTACTGTCGGATCCATGCCGATTGTGCGAAATATTATGTAAAAGATAGTTTGGAAGTCGCGCTCTGTTTTGTTGCTGAGGTGGTGCGGAACAGATGCATAGAATACTGTAAGGCGTTTGAAGAAAGATTCTAGGTTACCATCGTATAAATCGTCTATTAATCTGTTTGAGTTAACAATATCTGGAGTTGAGTTTTTGAAAAAGTATGATGATAGCGAGTATAGAAATCCGCGCTC
>JAISFQ010000043.1 GCA_031263495.1 Candidatus Nutricula glyptotermitis | reverse complement strand
AGCACCATTACCTCCACCACACCACTTACGTGGCTTAGGCGGAGATATGGCACAGATGCTTTTACGAACCGCGCATAAAAATATTTTCATACCTGTGTCTTGTTATATATTATTCGCTCAGGGTTAAGGTCAGGTTGAGGAAGTTGGGTTGGTACTTTGGTTTGCCAGACGTGAGTGTTGTTGCCTTGTTATGTAAACTTCGCTCAGGGTTAAGTTCAGGTTGAGGGAGTTGGGCTTGGAGGTTGGGTTGGTACTTTGGTTTGCCAGACGTGAGTGTTGTTGCCTTACACTCCTTGTCATCCCGCATCGCATTCGCTGCGCTCATACTCCACCTCAGAACCCCGCACTCCGATGCGGGGTCTTAAAACTAGTGTGAGCGCATGCGAACACCATTAAATGCATTCGCCTGACGGCTCATACTCTATTTTAAGATTCCGCATCACGCTACACTTCGTTTCGCGGTGCTAAATTCTGAGTAGAAGTACTGCGTGGTGTTAAGAGTACTGCTCGCTACGTACAAAACGGAGTTCGCACGCTACGCGTGCTCACGCTTTTATTAGCGCAACTTTCAAAACAACTTCGCTTGCGCTCGTTATTTTGAAAGTTGCGCCTAGGCTTGGCTTAGGTCTTGCCAAGCCACTCTGCTGCAGAGTAACTTTTAGTCCAAAAGTGGCTTCACAGCAGAGGCTTGGATTTTTCAGTGTGAAAAATCCAAGCAATGCGCAAGTTGGCGGGCGCAAAGCACACGCTGACGCAGCGCTATCAGAGAATGAGCCGTAGGCGAATTCCGATTCCCGCGAGCGAAGCGAGCAATCAGAGCATGAATGGAATGAATTCCTTTAATTACGTCCGCAAGAGCCACACTTTACCGCTTGTCATCTAGGTAGCGCGTAGCGCGACACAGGATCTGGCTTCTTCGCGCGTAACGCACTTTCTTGATAATCACAGATTCCGCATCGCATTCGCTTGCTAGATGACAAGGGGGTACTCCGAATTCCGCACGTACTCCACCTCAGAATTCCGCACCTGATGCGGAATCTTAATTAAAAGTATTGCGTAGCAATGCCATTAAACGGAGTTCGCTTACGCTTACACTGCTAGATAACAAAGAACGGTTCGGATGTGTCAGCGTGCGTACATTTATTTTCAAAATGTGCTAAAATTACTAGTGGAGGAAATATGCAACAAAGACCATATGGTGATTTTGAGTTTGAACGGAGATTTTTCGTGAATGAGTTTCCAGAAAAGTACTCAAATGGTGCTTCAGTAGAAGTGATTGTGCAGAGTTATTATGTCGCAAAAGACGGCTATAACCTGCGTGTTCGCGCGACAGCGAAAGGTTTACGTATTGAGATGAATGAAAAAACGTCCTTTGAGCAGGTGTTGAATGATAATTACGCTGCATTTACAGAGTGTACGGTGACGATTAAAGGTCCGATGAATGCTGGAACGCGATATGAAGCAGAGCGTGAGGTGGATCCGAGCGTCGCAATTGAGTTGATTAAGGCTGATGGGCATCGCATCATAAAGAATCGCTATTCAGTGTGGATTGGGAATGATGGATGGGCTGTTGATGAGTTTGGTGCAGAAAATTATCCATTAATTATCGCAGAGTGTGAGCGACTTTCACCAGTTACGGATTTGCAAATTCCTGCATTTTGCGTTACAGAAATTACAGAGAACTGGGATTTTGCAAACGATGCTCTTTCAATTGAGTCATATAAGAGTTTTTCACAGGCATTTCTTGATGATATTCAAGTAAATGGACCAAAGTTTTTGAAAGGTTTTGGTAATGATCAACATATATAATAAGTTTTTTGATGCTAAACACTTGCCAAAGGGTGCGATTTTTGATTTAGATGGCACATTGGTTGACACAGAAAAAGTAGTGTTTGAAATGTGGCCAAAAGCGGCTAAACAATTGGGAGTCGAAGTTTCTGATGAAGCAATGTTGGCAGTCGTCGGTAAGAATGAAAACTTGTCGCGAGATATTTTGCATAAGATGTATGGTGAGAGTTATCCATATGACGAGTCGTTAGAGGTGCTAATCGAGATGATTTATACTGAATATGCAGAAACTGGTGTGCCAGAAAAGCCGGGATTGCATGAGTTATTTGCGTTCTTCAAAAATCTAGGCTTAAAGATGGGAGTTGCAAGTTCATCAGATATTAAGTTGCTAGAATGGAAACTTGAAAGATCCGATTTTGCTGAGTATTTTCATAGTGTAACCGCAGGTGATGAGGTTGAACATTCTAAGCCACACCCCGATATCTTTTTGACTGAACTTGATAAATTGGGGCTTAAAGCAGATGAAGTTGTGGGATTTGAGGATGCGCCAGCAGGAGTAGAAGCGTTGATTGCTGCTAAAATACCTGCAGTTTTCGTAAAAGATTTACTTGATATACCAAAAGACTTGAAACAGCTTCTTTTTGCTGAAGTAAGCACTTTGGACGAAGCAATACAGCTGTTTAATTGATTAGTGGCGGTGGGGGAATGCAGTCGTTGATTAAGATTGCTTTGTAGGTATTACAGCGTTTGAGCGTTTCTGTGCGCGTATCAATTGACGACTGTTAGCTGGACTTTCAGTGAGCATACCGGCGGTCGGTATGTTATATATTTACGTACCTAAATGCCTTTTGTGCACGTAACTAGGCGTGTGGGCGATACGGGGATTGAACCCATGACCTCTTCCGTGTGAAGGAAGCGCGCTACCACTGCGCTAATCGCCCTAGTGTTAAGTATACATGCTCTACGCATGCATTGCAAGGCAAAACTATCGGTGGGAAATTAGGAACTTTATTTCTTGATGCAAAAGATAAGATAATTTGTTTCTTAGTTTCTCTACTTCTATAATAAGACAACACTTTCTCTAACTTTTCATTGCATGGTGAAGTACTTGCACTCTCACTAGTAGTTTCTTTTCTACTAGCACCATCACCTTTCCTTTCGTACATAATTCCTACCACCACTATCCGTTTAACAGTTTACAAGAAAACAAACACAAAACTTTTAACATAACAAAACCTGTGAATAACTTTTGTAACAAAGGCTGCTCAGTGACACAGTAATCACTAGAATCCACCGTACTCAGAATTCCGCACGCAGATGCGGAATCTTAATTAAAAGTATTGCGTAGCAATGCAAGTAAACGGAATTCGCAAGCGAATACTTTTATTGCGTTGCGTTTCACTGAGCGCGTTTGATTCGGAATTCGCCTACGGCTCATACTCTTATAGCGCTAGCGTCAGCGTACACTTTGGCTATCGCCTCGTGCCCGCTGACTTGCGCAAGAATCGGAATTCATTTCATTCATGCTCTGACTGCGCTGGCGTATGGTTTCGCCTACGGCGCAACAATACTTGCGCATTGCTTGGATTTTTCATTCTGAAA
>JAISFQ010000042.1 GCA_031263495.1 Candidatus Nutricula glyptotermitis | reverse complement strand
AATAGGGTCGAATGAGGTCAAATGCTCATTCGCTGGGTCAAATGCTCAATCGCATTTTCCTCCGTTCACGTTCTCCTTTCAAGACCCCGCATCGGAGTGCGGGGTTCTGAGGTGGAGTATGCTCGAATGCCTTAGTGTGGTGAAGAGTCGCGAAATCCTAGAAAACCTTTTACAGCCATAACTCCTTTTATAATCGCACTCTCATCAGGCATAATCAGTGCAGAATGCAGTGTGGCATCAGAGTTTACGCCCAACCAAAACATCACACCTGGAATGTTTTGTATTATGTAGCCAAAATCTTCAGCACCCATCGTAGGTTCAGTTTCATAAAAATCGACATCAGGCGCGGATTGCATATAGTCAATAAAGCATTTCGTTAACTCTTTATCATTCTCAACTGGCATATAACCGCCTTGCACGAACTCCAAACTAATTTTAACGCCATATGCAGTTTCAATTCCATGTGCAACTTCTTTTATGCGGCAGATAAGCAAGTCAATGGTCTCTTGCGTGAGCGCACGAGCAGTTCCTTCAATTCTCAGAGTATCAGGAATCACATTAGTCGATGTTCCCGCATGAAACTTTCCAACAGAAATTACAGCCCCTTGAACTGGGTTAATGCTCCTTGAAATCACAGTCTGCAATAAATTCACATATTCCGCACCTGCGACTATAGGGTCTTTTAACTTATATGGATATGCCGCATGACCACCAATGCCCACAATGTCAATAAAGAACTCCACGCATCCTGCAAAAATAGTACCTACACTCGTCGCAATCGCTCCTGCTGGCAGATTCGGTTGTGCATGCAATGCATAAAACTCATCGGGAAGCCATTTTCCAGTAAAAACACCATCATCGTACATCAATTTTGCACCACTTGCGCATTCTTCCCCTGGTTGGAATAAGAAAACCATGTTATTTTGAGGTTGATTTTCAGCAAAGTAACTCAATATTCCAAGCGCAACCGTCATATGAAAATCGTGACAACACGCGTGCATAAAGCCATCATGTTGCGACGCAAATTCATAGCCAGTTTGTTCTTTGACAGGCAATGCATCAATATCTGCGCGAAAACCAATAGTTCGCGAAGGATTGCTTCCTCTAACATAAACAAGCGTCGCAGTTGGAAAAGCAGAGGGAATGTGCACGGTTAGATAATTGTTAGGCATTTTGGCTATCACGTCACGCAACAGCATAGCAGTTTCATGCTCTTGAAGTGCAATTTCAGGAATCTGATGCAATGCACGCCTAATCTCTATAAGTTCTTTTTCGTTAAGCATGTTAATATAGTAGCACAATAAGAGTTAATAGTTAATAACGAAGAGTTAATAACTGTTAATGGAGTTCGCTTGCGCTCACAGGTTGTTTTAAGATTCCGTGAGGGTCAAACGGGGTCGAACGCTCGCTCGCGTTCTCCTGCGCGTTTTCCAGCACGGAATTCAGAGCACGGTAATGCATGAGCGAGATGTTAACTCACTCTGAATCAGTTGCCAACTAATCTATCATTTCCGCATATAAACACGCAGTTAGTCTTATGATACTCTAATAATGCCTTGACTATTGCGTTAGAATCCGAGGCAGTCAATAATTGCTGAGCCAAATGATAGTTCGCCAAAACGTTCGCAATCGATGCGATAGCCATCAAATGGCGAGCAGTATTCGTTGCCGAAATGCTAATAAACAACCTAACATTATTCTCGCTCTTACCGGGCAATTCGATAGGCTCTTTCACACGCAAAAGCGACAGCCCTGTGTGCAAAGCATCAGCAGATGGTCTGTCATGCAATAAGACCGAATTATCGGTCAACACACCATACTGCAACTCTTTCACCGCCGTGTCATAGACTCGTTGCGCGTAATTTTCATTCGCATAACCGCCCAAAACCAACAATTCTGTCGACCTCAGAACAGCATCAGCGAAATTCTCCACTTCATAATCCAATGAAACCGAATTCACATTTATAATCGGCTGACTATGATACATATGAACATCCTTACTATTGTGTACACTCATTTACCCCACCTTTCAATACACCCACTATTAATTATACACTATTTTATTACAAAAGTGTACCATTTAGTAATGAGTAAGGAGTAAGGAGTAATGAGTAATGAGTAAGGAGTAAGGAAGTTAGTTAATAACGAATAGTTAATAGTTAATAACTGCGCTCGGCTTTGCCTCGCGCGGGATTCGGAATTCATTTCATTCATACTCTTATAGCGCTGGCGTATGGTTTCGCCTACGGCGCAACAATACTTGCGCATTGCTTGGATTTTCCATCCTGGAAAATCCAAGCCTCTGCTGTGGAGTTACTTTTTGTTTAAGAGTTACTCTGAAGCAGAGTGGCTTGGCTTGCCATAGGCAAGCCAAGCCTTAGCGCAACTTTCAAAAGAACGAGCGTGAGCGAAGTTGTTTTGAAAAGTTGCGGGGTAAGAGCGTGAGCATGCGTAGCATGCGAACTCCGATTCATGCGTAGCGAGCAGTACTCTTAATGCCATGCAGTACTTCATTTCTGAATTCCGCACCGCGAAACGAAGTGTAGCGTGATGCGGAATCTTAAAACTAGTGTGAGCCGTTAGGCGAACTCTGTTAATCGCATTGCTACGCAATAGGGTCGAATGAGGTCAAATGCTCATTCGCATTTTCCTTCGCATTCTCCTTTCAAGACCCCGCATCGGAGTGCGAGGTTCTGAGGTGAAGTAGTACGGAATTCTGAGTGGGAGTAGTGCTAGGTTCAGAGGAAGGTTATTGTAAGAATAAAAGAGTGATAGAAAAAATCCCACACATTCTGGAACACTACCAACTTTGCGTAATTTCTCTCCAATCTTCCTAAACTATGGTAAACTATTATATACGGAAAGGTTTTTTATGAGTGAAAAAACAAAAAACGAAGAGTTGGACTTTACAAACTTGGGGTTTAAGTATAGGCGAATGCCATACAGATTCCGAGCGTACAACAAAGATGGCAAGTGGAGCGAAGGTTCTTTGGAAACAAACGAACGCATTTTGATTCATGAAGGTGCGACAGTTTTGCACTATGGACAGGCTGCATTTGAAGGATTACGCGCATTTTTAAGAGCGGATGGAACAGTTGGGATTTTTAGACCGTACGAAAATGCTACAAGATTTCGTCGTTCATGCGAAAGATTATTAATTCCGCCTGTGAGCACGGAAATGTTTATTGATGCGCTGTACCAAGTCACAAAGGCAAATGTCGATTATCTGCCACCATATGGAACAGGTGCAAGTTTTTATTTACGACCATACATTTATGGTGACGGCGAGAATCTAGGAGTTTCTGCTGCTCCAGAATATGTTTTTAGCGTTTTCGTAGCTCCGATTGCGTCATACTATGGCTCTGACGCGAGCGACGGCAAATTAGCGGCAGGCAAGTATTTAATATCGACTGACTACGATCGCGCAGCACCGCATGGGACAGGCGCGGACAAAATCGGCGGTAATTATGCAGCGAGTTTATTGCCTGGTCACTTGGCGAAAAGTTCAGGATATGTAGATGTAATTTACTTAGATTCTGCGACACACACTAAGATTGAAGAGTTAGGGGGCGCAAACTTTTATGGAATCACTGCTGATAATGAATTTGTAACTCCTGCATCCGAATCGATTCTTCCATCAATTACCAAGAAAAGCGTAATGGAACTGGCAAAAGACGCAGGTATGAAAGTTACGGAGCGAGAAGTTTTTGCAGACCAACTAGGAGATTTTACAGAAACTGGCGCGATGGGAACTGGTGCCGTGATTGCGCCAATCGGGCAAATTGACTACGCAGGCAGGACATTTACTTATGGCGATGGCATTCATGCTGGCGAAAAGACCGAATACCTATATAACACATTACGTAAAATCCAATTTGGCGAGTTGCAGGACGAAAAAGGGTGGATTTTAGATGTCAAGGTCAATTAGTAGCAATGTGACGCAAGGCAACGAAAGTGCTTCAACAGGAAGTTTCTATGCGTTAGCAAGTGACACGCAAAACATTGATGCCATAAATCTAGGCATACGAACGATTCGCGTAAGCACTAAACTTTATGACAATTTGCACTATTTACTGCAGTTATTAAACAATGTGTTACAAGAATATGACGAATCACTACTCGCTGATTTCAATTATTTGCAAGAACTCGCACATAAATTTCACGACAGTGCTGACAATTCCGCCACCGCTAAGCAGGCTTTTAGTGATGCTGAAAAGTTTATTGACGAAATGAGAATCGATCGCGCAGAGGAAATTACGCGTGCTTTTGCGTGCTACTTTCATCTTTCGAACATCGCTGAAAAGAATTACAGAACTGGGCGAATTATAGATTACGAAGCAGAAAAAAACCCTAATTCTGCACCATTGCTCGCCGCTTATGACGCATTAGAAAATGAAGTCGGCGCAGAAAAAACTCTTGAACTTGCGAAAAAATTACGTTTTCATCCAGTCCTTACAGCGCACCCGACCGAAGCACGCAGAAACACAGTAACTGCTAAAATAAGCAGAATCTCCGATTTATTAGTAGCGCGTAAAAACTTGAGTGGAACAGGTTTAATAGACAATGAACGTCGCACATTATTTGAAATAGATGCTTTGTTTAGAACTTCTCTAATCGCGCACAAAAAGCCCACGCCAATTGAAGAATCTGATGTAATTTTGAGCATTTTTGATCGTACATTTGCAGTTACGATTATAGATATTGTGCGAAAACTGGATAATCATATTGCAAAAAGCAGTCTTGGCTTAAAAACAGCAAATATGAAGCCATTTGTCAGAATTGGATCGTGGATTGGTGCAGATCGTGATGGTAATTCAAATGTAACAGCTGAAGTTACTGAAAAAGTCAGCCAAAAAATGCATAAACATATCATGCAAACTTATCGTGAAATGTGCTTAAAGTTGTCACAAAACATGACGCACGATTTTCGTTTTACAAAAGGAAATGCCAAGTTGATAGCACTTTTCGAACGTCTTGTAAAAAGTGATGCAATAATAGAAAACGAAATTGAATCTGGCGTTGCGTATAATTATGAATCTATGATTCCAATGGGTGCCACTTCTTTATCTGCACCACGCGCACGCGAACTTTTTGAAGTTGAACCATATAAAGCCACGATTTTGCTTATTGCACAAGGTGTCGATTATAAAAATGGGGCGTATTATAAAAGACCAGAGGAGTTTTTGGAAGATTTATACATAGTTCAATCGTCACTAATCGAAAATAATGCAGTTCGGAGTGCATATGGTCAATTGTTAACTCTGATTTGGACTGTTCAAGTTTTTGGATTTCATTTGGCGGAATTGGAGTATAGACAGCACGCAAAAGTCCATAAAAAGGCGTTGGATGAGATTCGCACATTGGATGAAAGTGAGTTTTCAGAGCAAACAAAAGAGTTTCTAGAATCAATACGAGTTTTCGGTGATATACAGGCAAAATTTGGCACAAACGCCCTTAAAAGATATATTGTTTCATTTACGACCAGTGCCGAAGATTTGGAAGATTTATACTTACTGTTTGAATATGTGTTTTCTAAGAAAAATGACACAGTAACTGCCAATATGCCACACGTCGCAGTGATTCCACTGTTTGAGACACTAGAAGATCTCGAAAACGCTGTGCATATACTAGATGATACGCTTAAAATACGTTTTGTGCAGGAAACTCTTGCTAAAAATAATCGCGAATTTGAAGTAATGCTTGGTTATTCAGATTCCTCCAAAGAAATTGGACCACTTTCTGCAACACTAGCACTTGATGCCACAGAAGAAAAACTTGCACGTTGGGCAAAGGAAAATGATATAAATTTGACACTCTTTCATGGTCGCGGCGGCACCATGGGAAGAGGCGGCGGATCTGTCTCAAAGGCGATTTTAGCAGAACCACAAGGCGCAACTAATGGCAGATTTAAGCTTACTGAGCAAGGAGAAGTTATTTTTGAAAGATATGGAGAGCCTGCTCTCGCGGCTAGGCATATAGAATCCGTGCTCGCGGCTACTCTGCTTCATGATTCACCTAGTCAAATAGCGAAAAACGCTACAACAAAAGCATCATTTGCTGATCTCCGCACACTTTTGGACACTGCATCTAGAGAAAAATATCGCGAGTTAATAGAAACTGATGGTTTTTATGACTGGTTTTCTAAAGTGACACCGTTTAATGAGCTAAGAGAATATCCACTTGGGTCAAGACCAGTTAGTCGCGGGTTATATACTGATGGATTTGAAGACTTACGCGCAATTCCGTGGGTTTTTTCGTGGAGTCAGGCGCGCATAAATCTCGCTGCATGGTATGGCGTAGGTTCTGCATTACGTGCAGTTGACGATATGAAATTGTTACGCAAAGCATACAAAGAGTGGGAGTTGTTTGCGACAATCATCAATAACACCGAAATGTCAATCGCGAAGACAGATTTTCGCATTGCAAAACAGTATTTAGCATTCGGTGAACGTGCTGATTTGGCAAAACTTGTCTTAAATGAACTGTATCTAACACGTAAATTCGTATTAAAAGTCACTAAAAATGCTTATCCGCTTGAAAATCATCCGATTCTTGGGCAGGCAATCAAAATCCGCAGTCCATACGTCGACGCTTTATCAATTATCCAGTCTAACGCGATAAAGAGTCTACGTAATGACACTCCTAGTAATCCAGAAAAACGCGAGCAGTTTAAGAACTTGGTTTTGTCGACGGTAAGTGCGATATCGGCGGGGCTTCAAAACACAGGATGACTTTCGCTGAAAACACAACTTTTTCAGAACAGATAAAAAATATGTTTATTCTTTTTTGTTTGGTACGCAAATAATAAATCATTTTTATTTTCTCCTGTACCGACGAGGAAGCCGTTTTGCATTTATATACTTAACGTGGTTTTGAAGTATTCGTTCATTGATGTTGCTGTCGCTTCCTCTTGTGTGAGGAGCATGTGGATGAGCATGCGACCCTTCGAAAAGCTAAAATAATTGTGCAAAACTCCTGAAGTTACCTTTTCGCTCGGGGTTAAGGTCAGGTTGTGGGAGTTTGGTTTGGGTGTTGGGTTTTGTTTTTTGTTTGTCATCTAGCAAGCGAATGCGAGGTGGGAAAGTATGCTACTCGTCAGTATTTAGTAAATTGGTCAAATAACCATATCCCCTGCTTTGCATCTCAGAAAATGGAATAAATTGCAATGCTGCGGAGTTTATGCAATAACGAAGTCCTGTGTCTACTTGCGGAGCGTCATTGAAAACGTGACCCAAATGGGAGTTTGCATTAGATGAACGAACTTCTGTTCTGTGTCGACCTAGAATTGAATCATCAGGCAATTCATTAACTGCAATTTTTTCAATTGGCTCAGAAAACGAGGGCCATCCGCAGCCTGAATTGAACTTCTTTGTCGATAGAAATAGTGGTTCACCTGAAACTATATCTACATAAATGCCTTTTTTGAAAGTAACATCGTATTCGCCAGTAAATGGTTTTTCGGTGGCTGAATTCTGCGTGACATTGTATTGAATTGAGGTAAGTGATGATATGGATTTTTGATTATAAACATTTGGATCGATTAAAGCCCAAGCAGTGTGCAATGTGTCATAATTTATATGACAGTAACCATTTGGGTTCTTAGAAAGATAGTCTTGATGAGATTCGTCGGCTAGATAAAAGAAAGTTAATGGTTTTAGGACAGTGTAAAATGCCTTTTTTATATCAATGAACTGGTGTTTAATCTCGTTAAATTGGTCAACAATAGTTTTTGTTTCACTGCTTTGTGGTTCGTAGAAAACGCCTGTGTTGTATTGAAATCCAATATCGTTGCCCTGTTTATCAAGTTGCGTTGGGTCAATTATGTCAAAGAAGCGAGTAACAAGTGTTTTTGCAGCAACCCAATCCTTATCATAGTCGACTTTCACCGCCTCGACATATTTTGTCCCACCATTTTTAATGTCCACATATGTTGGAGATTTTACCGTAGCAACTGGTCGTGACGAGATGTCAATAAAGCCAACTTCAGTCGCTATAACGCCTAGCATATTGGCAAAATATGCTTCCACGCCCCAAAAACATCCGCCAGCAAAATAGAGCGTCTCAAGAATGCGCGGTTCGTAATCTAAAACTTTATGCATATATTAATCTTACCACATATTCACTGAGACTATAATAACTTTACAAAGTACTTTTTTGTCATCTAGCAAGCGAATGCATTTAATTGCATTGCTACGCAATACTTTTAATTAAGATTCCGCATCTACGTGCGGAATTCTGAGGTGGAGTAGTGCGGAGTTCTGAGGTAAAGCATGAGCGCACGCGAATGCTTATTCCTTGCCATCTAGCAAGCGAACGCGAAGTTGTTTTGTGTGTTGCGGAGTAGGAGTGTGAGGCGTAAGCCGAACTCCGAACAAGAAAGTGTGTTACGTCTTTAAGTCAATTATCAAGTAGCGATTCTTTCTCGCGAATAACGTCGATTATTTGCTGCGCTGTGTTTGCCGACTGCAATTTATGCAAAACTTCTTCATCTTGGATAATCGCGACAATGCGCTGCAGCAGTTCTATATGTTTATCTGGATTAGTAATTGCGAGCATAAAAAGAATAGTCACAGGAACTTCTACGTCCTGCGTCGCCATCTGAATGAATGTGACAGGTTTTTTAAGTGTTGCAACAGCGATTTTCGCTTCATTTACGTGATTTGTATCAGTATGAGGAATCGCAACACCGATGCCATTCATATCAATCGCAGTAGGATACAAAATCTCGCGCCCAATCACTGCGTTCATATATGAATCCTTTACAAAACCGCCTTTGTATAATCGCGATGCTAAATCCTTAAGAATCTGCCTTTGAGTTTCGGCATCAGAATTCACGGACACCAAATTTTCTGTTAAACCCTCATGAATCATTAATCATAAACCTCTACAAATTACTTTTCACGCGCCAACATCGCAGCACCGACTATTCCCGCTTTGTTGCCAAACTCTGCACGCACTAGTTTCGGCTCTTTTCTATAGCCACGCATAGTTAAATGCGCACTAAATGCAACACGAGCAGGGTCTAAGAGTGCATCGCCATGGTCTGCTACTCCGCCACCGATGACGATTACTTCAGTATCTAAAAGTGCAGCGAGTGAGGCACATCCTTCACCTAGCCATCTTCCAGTGTCTTGTATTATATGGATTGATAATGGATCACCTTCATTAGCAGCGCGACCAATTAGCGGCCCTGTAATATTATTTACATCGCTATCTGCATATTTCAACAAAATCTGAGCATTCTCAGGCTCTTGAACCGCACGCATTTTCGCCTGCCTAGTCATCGCTGACCCCGAAACATACTGTTCAAAGCAACCTCTGAGCCCACAAGCACAATTAATTCCATGTGGAACAAGTCTCATATGCCCAAATTCCGCCGCAGAACCCCATCTGCCACGTATAAGCTTGTTGTCAATCACAATTGCTCCACCTAGACCAGTTCCAACCGTCACCATCATCATGTCACGAGCATCTTTTGCTACGCCAAACTTAAATTCAGCCCAACCAGCAGAATTCGCGTCATTCTCGACATAAACAGGCACTGCATCATTAATCGATTCAGAAACAATCTTTCCAAGTGGATAATTACGCCAGTTGACATTTGCAGTAAAGTCAATATCTGTCCTGTTTTGTGAAACAAGCCCTGGCACTCCAACTCCAATCGCCGATATCTCAGGATACTTCTGAGCGGCATTCTCGTACATCATAGCAACTATTGACGCTATTTCGTCCGAATCTCTTGGCGTTTCCTCACGAGTTTCGTGTAAGATTTCGCCTTTTTCATCAACCACCCCAGCAGCAATCTTTGTGCCGCCTACATCTACACCAAATGTTATATCCATAAATATAAGTGTAGCATTAATATTTGTCACATACAAGCATTTTACAAAACGAAAAAAACTTTACTTTCACTATGAACTCCGTTTTGTACGTAACAAGCGGTACTCTTAATGTCACGCAGTACTTCTATTCAGAATTTAGCACCGCGAAACGAAGTGCAGCGTGATGCGGAATCTTAATTCAATGTGTGAGCGTAAGCGAACACAAACAAAGGAATTCGCTTTCGCTCATACTCTAACAGCGCTGGCGTATGGTTTCGCCTACGGCGCAACAATACTTGCGCATTGCTTGGATTTTTCAGTATGAAAAATCCAAGCCTCTCCTGTAAAGTTACTTTTTGTTTAAGAGTTACTCTGCAGCAGAGCCTCTCCTGTAAAGTTACTTTTCGTTTAAGAGTTACTCTGCAGCAGAGTGGCTTTGCTTTGCGTAGCCAAGCCAAGCCTTAGCGCAACATAAAAAACAACAAGCGTATGCGAAGTTGTTTTGTGTGTTGCGCGAGTAAGAGTGTGAGCGATAGCGAACTCCGTTTTGTACTTAGCGAGAAGTACTCCTAATGCCACGCAGTATTTCATTTCTGAATTCCGCATCACGCTACACTTCGTTTCGCGGTGCGGGGTTCTGAGTGGGAGTAGTGCGGGGTTCTGAGGTGGAGTCTGAGCGCAAGCGAACTCCGATTCATACATAGCGATAAGTGAGTGAACTGCGAAAAGCTAGTTTTGTTAACAATTAATTATTGTTTGTTACTTAATGGATGCAAAGTGTGGTAATATATTAATTGTTATTATCTTGGAGGAAAAATGACAACAGCAAGTATTGTGTATGCCAGCATGACTGGTAATACTGAACAATTGGCTGAAATGTTGCGAGAGCAGCTGGAAGCAGTCGGTATTGAGACTAATTTAGATGAGTGTACCGAAGTTTCCGCGGAGGATTTTAGCAACTATGATATAGCAATTGTTGCGACATATACATATGGCGAAGGTGAACTTCCCGATGAGATTGTCGACTTGTACGAAGATCTAAAAAGTACGGATTTGGCAGGCAAAATATATGGTGTCGCAGGTTCTGGTGATAGATCATACGCTGACCTTTTTTGTGCAGCAGTAACTCAATTTGAGGATGCGTTTGAGCAATCAGGCGCGAAAAAGGGAGCAAATAGTGTGAAAATCGAATTCGCTCCTGACACGGACGAAGCCGAAGAGTTTCTCGCAGAATTTGTGCGAGAGATTGCTAGTGCGTGAAAACATCAGTAAGCGTTACTGAATGCGATTCACTAACCACTAATAACCTCTAGTTTTCTTGACGCCTACAAAGAACATGCGTTTTTTCGTATATGACTTTGTAAGTGGTTGCCATACTTCATTATCGCTACGCGCAACAAACGCACTAACTTTTAATCTATTTGAAAACTCCCTGCAAACACGCTATTGACACGGCATCAAAAAATGTGCTACAATTAATACTGTAAAAGTTGAGTGAGGTACGCTCAACTTTGCTCTTACTTTAATGTAGTTGTAGATGAAGGAGGTTATATGGGTAGAGCAGTAGGTATTGATTTAGGGACGACGAACTCGGTCGTTTCGGCGCTAGAAGGTGGCGAGCCGACGGTTATTGCGAATGCGGAAGGTTCGCGCACGACGCCATCTGTTGTTGCATTTTCGAAGTCTGGCGAGGTGCTGGTCGGCGAAGTTGCGAAAAGGCAGGCGGTGACGAATGTTGATCGCACGATTTCGTCGGTAAAACGCCATATGGGCAGTAAGTGGTCGATCGATATTGATGGTAAAAAGTACAATGCGGAGGAGATTTCGGCGCGCATATTGATGAAACTGAAGAAGGACGCGGAATCGTATCTCGGCGAAAAGGTTACCGACGCAGTTATTACAGTTCCTGCATATTTTAACGACGCACAACGTCAGGCGACGAAGGATGCAGGCAAGATTGCGGGGCTCAATGTTATGCGCATTATTAATGAGCCGACAGCGGCAGCACTCGCGTATGGACTGGAAAAGGGCAAGGAGGACGAGCTCATCTTGGTCTTTGACTTGGGCGGTGGCACGTTCGATGTTTCGCTACTTGAAATCGGCAAGGACGATGACGGTTTTTCGACTATACAGGTTCGCGCGACGTCAGGCGACAATAAATTGGGCGGTGACGATTGGGATCAGCGCATCGTCGAGTGGCTTGCGACGCAGATTAAGAACAAGTCGAGCGTGAATTTGGCGAACGATAAGCCAGCGATGCAACGCTTGAAGGACGCCGCTGAGCAGGCTAAAAAGGAACTCTCCAGCAAGGAAACTGCGAGTATTTCGATTCCATACATCACGGTCACCGAAAATGGACCATTGCATGTCGACGAAACGCTTACTCGCGCGAAGTTCGAGGAATTGACGAAAGACCTGCTAGATCGCACAAAGAAGCCGTTCGAGACGGTAATTAGTGATGCAGGCGTGAAAGTTCAGGACATTCAGCACATACTGTTGGTCGGCGGGTCGACTCGCATGCCAGCGGTTGCGGATCTCGTAAAGACGCTGACAGGTGGCAAGGAACCGAGTAAAAACGTCAACCCTGATGAGGTCGTAGCGATTGGCGCGACACTGCAAGCAGGCGTTTTGCAAGGTGACCGCAAGGATGTTCTGTTGATTGACGTCACACCGTTGTCGCTCGGAATTGAGACGAAAGGCGGTGTTATGACTAAGTTAATTGAAAGAAACACTGCGATTCCGACGAAATCCAGTGAAGTATTTTCCACTGCGGACGACAATCAGCCAGGCGTTTTGATTCAGGTTTACCAAGGCGAAAGGCAATTTGCGCGCGACAATAAGTTACTCGGCACATTTGAACTTTCGGGCATTGCACCTGCTCCGCGCGGTTTACCGAAGATTGAAGTCACGTTTGACATCGACGCAAATGGCATTGTCAACGTCAGCGCTATGGACAAAGGCACTGGTAAAGAGCAATCAATCACGATTACTGGCGGTTCTGGTTTGTCCAAAGATGACATCGATCAAATGATAAAGGACGCCGAAGCGCACGCTGCTGAGGACACGAAACGCAAGGAAGAAGCGGAAACTCGCAACGTCGCAGAGTCGTTTGCATATTCGACCGAAAAAATGCTTGGCGAAAACAAGGACAAGTTAGAAACTGCACTTGTTGACGAAGTTCAAGCAGATGTTGACGCACTCAAAAAGGCACTTGAAGGTAACGATAACTTGGACGAGATAAAGTCTGCACAAGAAAAACTTACTACAAGTGCGCAAAAGATTGGTCAGGCACTTTACGCCGCAAACCAACAGGCAGAAGCCGAAAACGCAACCAGTCAAGAAACTCCAAACGCTGAAAGTCAAGCGAGTTCTGATGGTGATGACGATGTGGTCGACGCGGAAATCATCGATTAATTAATAATTAAGAAATTAATAATTAGTAATTGGGATTGGAGTTCGCGCTTCGCGCTCACACTTGTGTTATGAGCATGCAAAGTGTGCGAATTCCGATTCTAATTATTAATTATTAACTATTAATTATTAATTAATGGAAGGGTAAGATGACTAAAAAACAGAACAATGAGAAGTCTGGTTTTGAGGACTTTTTGCACGATATTGGCAGTGATTTTGATCCTGATGTGAAGGAGTTTCTTGGCATGAAGCCTAATGCGGAAGAAGCGCTTGAAGACGAAGCAGTCGAAAATGCAGAAAAAGCGAATGATTTGTTGGAAGAACTGCGTCGCGAACGTGCAAGTTTTATAAACTACAAGCGTCGCACTGAGCAGGAAATCGCGCATGCGCATGACGCAGGTATTAAAGAGATTTTGCGTGCACTGCTTCCACAACTTGACGCGATTGACAGGGCAAAAGGTGACTTATCTGAAGCGATGCAAAAGATAGCAGATGGCATTTTTGCTACGTTCAAAGTCTACAACATCGAGCCGTATGCCGAAAGCGGTGACGAATTCGACGCTACTCTTCATGACGCGATTTTAGATGTGCCGACTGAGAACGAAAAACTTACGAAACCGCTGGTCAAAGAAGTTGTTGAGCGTGGTTATAAACAGGGCGACAGCATAATTCGCCACGCAAAAGTGATTACTGAGAGTCCAAAAGTTGGGTAGCAGTAGTAGTAAATGCGAAAAAGGAGGTGAAACATGAGTGAGCAAGATTGGCTGAACAAGGACTATTACAAAGTGCTTGGTCTTACGAAAAGTGCGAGTGACGACGAGATTAAGAAGGCGTACCGCAAATTGGCTCGCAAACTTCATCCTGACCAAAACAAGGACAATCCGCAGGCAGAAGAGCAGTTTAAGGAAGTTACTGCTGCGTACGAAGTGCTTTCGAAACCCGAATCCAAAAAGCGTTACGACGCGATTCGCCAAATGGGCTCAGGTGGCGCGCGATTTATGGGCGGTTATGGGCAAACTGGCGCAACAAATACTGGCTCGTTCAACGACGTTTTCAGCACATTTGGCACAGGCGGTCAAAGATCCTACACCTACTCAACAGGCGGTTTTGGTGGCGGTTCACTAAACGACATCATCGACGGATTGTTCCAGAATGCACGAACACAAGGAACGGCAGGTGGTGCAGGAAATCAGGGAGCGAATGCGTGGGGACAAGGTGCAGATCCGTTTTCTGCTCAATCTGCAACTCCAATCGCAAATGCCGATGTCACGATAAGTTTTAGAGACGCAGTTTATGGCACGGAAGTAGGTTTATCATACGAAGGCAAGAATCTGCGCGTAAAAATACCTGCTGGCGTGAACGATGGGCAGACGATAAAAGTCAAGCGACCGAGTGTCGAGATTCAGATTAAGGTCGCAGTAGAAAAAGACGCAAAGTTCTCGCTCGACGGTTTGAATGTGCGCTGTACTTTGCCTGTTCGCTTCGACGAATTGGTGCTCGGCACTAGCATTCAAGTGGAAACCGCTTATGGCGAAACTGTCACGATGAAAGTGCCAGAGTTTACAAAAAACGGCGGTGTGCTGCGTATTCGCGGTAAGGGCGTAAAAGGCAAGACGAAAACTGGCGATATGCTGGTCACGCTGAACGTCCAAGTGCCACGCAAACTGTCCACCAAACAGCGAAACGCGTTGCAGGAGTTCAGGGATGCGAGCAAGAACCGCAACCCGAGGGAATAATTAATAATTAATAGTTAATAATTAATAATTATTGAATCGGAGCATGCTTGCACGCATTATCGCATAAGCGCACCGTGTGCGCGAATTCCGAATCTCATTATTAATTATTAACTATTAATTATTAATTAAACCAAACTTATTGTTGACTATTGCGAAAGGAGAAACGTGAGAGAGAAAGTTGATGTGGCGTTTTTGAAGGTGTCGGAGGCGGCGAAACTTGCGAACATGCATCCGCAGACGCTCAGGCAGTATGACCGATTGGGGCTTGTGACTGCAAAGCGTAGTGTTGGTAAAGGACGCTTGTATACGCTTCGTGATGTCGGAAAACTGCTTGAAATACAGCGACTTTCGCAAAATTATGGCATAAACCTGATTGGAATCAAGCGCATACTTGAATTGGAGGACGAAAACTATCAGTTGCGTAACCAGTTACGCGCAAAAACCGAAGGTCGCATCTATGAAGCCGACGCAAATGGCATTTTGAGCGCATTGCATAGTGATTATGTAAGGTCGCGAATGCGCCAAACACCTGCGAACTTTACGTATACTCGGCAGATTGTGTATCGTAATTAATATAACATACCGACCGCCGGTAGGTTAATTAGTAATGAGTAAGGAGTAATGAATAATGAGATTCGGAGTTCGGCTTACGCCTCACGCTTTTATTGCGTTGCGTTTCACTGAGCGCGTTTGATTCGGAATTCGCCTACGGCTCATACTCTTATAGCGCTAGCGTCAGCGTACACTTTGGCTATCGCCTCATGCCCGCTGACTTGCGCAAGAATCGGAATTCATTTCATTCATGCTCTGACTGCGCTGGCGTATGGTTTCGCCTACGGCGCAACAATACTTGCGCATTGCTTGGATTTTTCATTCTGAAA
>JAISFQ010000005.1 GCA_031263495.1 Candidatus Nutricula glyptotermitis | reverse complement strand
AGATAAATCATAGTAGCAAAAGTATCAAAGGTATGAAATCCTCTAGCTCTTCGTTTAGTTGTTTGAATTATGGAGTTAATTCCTTCTGCTATAGCATTAGTTAAATGATTCTTGAAGTAGTTTAGGATTTTGTCTTTATGCCTTATAAGTGTTCTATATACTGTTTGCATAGGTTTTAGATTAGAGTGTAACAAATAATAACAAAGATTTGTAAATGAATCTTCTGCTGTCTCTATTGTGTTACATGAATAGAAATCATCAAGATAAGTAACTATACTATATGCTAATCCTGTCTTAGGGTAAAGCGAAGTTATTTCTTTAACTTTATCTGCTTGCTCATCTGTTAGTTTAGCATTTGGAATCATAAGTAAACGCCTAGATATGTATAGTTTCTGCTTATCTCTAACTTCTCTTTGTTCCATTCGCCTTACTTTATCAAGTGCATCGATTGACTTTTCATTGCATCTAAGTAGTTTAGCAGTTTTATGTATTGACATATCTGCTAGTATAAGCATTGCATAACCTTCAAACAGTAATGTAAACCTACTATTCTTTCTTTCAAATGGAGCATTTACTTGCTCGCTACCACATTTACTACATAACACCTTAGGTCTCTTACACACTATATAACAAGGAAAGAACATACAGTCTCCATGTCTCCATTTTCTGCTCTTAGGTTCATAACCATTTCTACTAGTTACTCCATTACACTTAGGACAAAGCAACATAGCATCATTTCTAATACTTACATAAATGTTTAACTCTAATTCTTTATCGTCAAACTCTATTGCTTTTATGTACCAAGGCTCTTCTAACCCCAGTGAACCTATCACTATTTTCTGCATTGTATCAACATAATTCATACACTATACCTCCACCT
The DNA here is from genome assembly GCA_031263495.1 of Candidatus Nutricula glyptotermitis. GTDB lineage: Bacteria > Actinomycetota > Actinomycetes > Actinomycetales > Bifidobacteriaceae > Nutricula > Nutricula glyptotermitis. Next base: position 3,230 of record JAISFQ010000005.1, on the reverse strand, counting down.
GTTATTTTAGCACATTTTCAACTAGAATGGGAGTAGAGCCACTATTAACTATCCGTTATTAACTAAACTCATTACTCATTACTCGTTTTTGTGCTACAATTAAAGCATGAAACTAGAATTGTTAACCAAGGAATACCCACCGTTCATTTATGGTGGCGCGGGAGTGCATGTGGACGAGTTGTCGCGCGTGCTGGCGAAATATATTGATGTGCATGTGCGGGCGATTGGCGAAGGCTTTGAAGTGCCAAAAGGCGTGAATTTGCAGGTAAATGGTTATCCTGAAGATGCGGTTTTTGAGAATCCTGTACTTGCAACTTTTGACGCAGATTTGCAGATTGCGAACGCTATAAAGGACGCCGATATTGTCCATTCGCACACGTGGTATGTGAACGCGGCGGGCATGCTGACGTCGTTAAAGAACGGAATACCGCACGTAATTTCTGCGCACTCGCTCGAACCGCTTCGCCCTTGGAAAGCGGAACAATTGGGTGGCGGTTATTGCATATCGAAGTTCATCGAAAAAAGTGCATATGAGCAGGCTGCGGGCATAATCGCAGTATCAGGCGCAATGCGTGATGACATTTTACGTTGCTACGACTTAGACCCCGAAAAAGTCAAGGTTATACACAACGGAATCGACCTGAACCGCTTCAAAATGCCTGCTACGGACGCTGAAAAGGCGGAAGCACGAGAGATTGCTAAGAGTTACGGAATCGATGTAGCACTCAAAACTGCGGTGTTTGTAGGCAGAATTACTAGGCAAAAAGGCTTGGTGTACCTGATCGAAGCACTGAAAAAAGTGCCGAATGATGTGCAAGTCGTGCTGTGCGCTGGTGCTCCTGACACGAAGGAAATCGCGCGTGAGGTCGCCGAAGGTTTCCAAAAACTAGACGCTGAGCGCGGTAATGTCATTTGGATTGAGAAAAAGTTACCGCAGAACGAACTGACCGCTATTCTCTCAAACGCTGACGTATTTTTGTGCCCATCGATTTACGAACCACTAGGAATCGTGAACTTGGAGGCGATGGCACTTAAATTGCCTGTTGTAGCGACTAAAACTGGTGGCATTCCCGAGGTCGTCGTAGATGGCGAAACTGGCTATTTGGTGGAGATTGAGCAACTGACCGACGGTTCGGGCACACCGCTTGACCCCGAAAAGTATGCGTCCGATTTTGCCGACGCCATTAATCGCATGTTTTCCGACTTACAGCGCGCAAAAAAGATGGGCGAAGCAGGTTACGAACGCGCAAAAAAGCATTTCAGTTGGGAAACTATCGGCAAAAAAACCATTGAGTTCTACAAAGATGTCATCCGAAAATATGGAAAGCACTAACTTTACCACTGCGTATAACGAGATAATCGCACACCCGATAGTCCCGTTGGAAGGCACAAAGTTACAGTCGATTCATCATGCACTTAATATTCTTAACCACCCTGAGCAGGGCATGGAGTTTATTCACGTCGCAGGAACGAATGGCAAAACATCGGTAGCGACTAGAATCGACGCATATTTACACGCAACAGGCTTGAAAACTGGGCTTTTCATCAGTCCGCACGTGCAATCTCCCACTGAGCGCATATGCATTAACTCCGAACCGATTTCTGAGCAGGACTTTGTGCAGTATTTTGGCGCGGTAAAGGAAGCATTAGTGCCCGAAAACGCATTTGACGTGCTTGGGTTTTTTGACATATTCTTCCTGATGGCATTGCTTGCATACCGCGATTCCGATGTTGACGTCGCAGTAATCGAAACTGGAATTGGCGGATTGCATGATTCCACTAACGTTATCAACGCCAAAACCGCAGTTATCACGCATATTGACATCGACCACGCGAACATTTTGGGCAACACACTAGCCCAAATCGCACACCAAAAAGCAGGCATAATTAAGGAAGGCGCGAAAGTTTTTTCTAGTGCGCAAGTAGCAGAAGTTAAGGCAGTGATTGATGAAATTGCTAAGTATAAGCATACCGGCGGTCGGTATGTTATAAAGTCAGATTTCTTTCCGAACACTAACGATGTGCTTGCAAAAACAGTCGCCGAATCATATATCGGTCGCGGATTAACCAGTTCAGAGGCAATAACTGCAAATACCCTAGTACGTTTACCTGGCAAATTTGAGACGCTTCCAAACAACATACTTTTAGATTCCGCACACAATCCTGACGGCGCACGTGCACTCTGCCAAGCGTTAAGTGAAAGGAAAGTAGGTGCAGATTCCCTGTTCATAGGCGTTGTCTCAATTTCGCGCGACAAAGACGCAAGCGGCATTTTGAAGGCGCTGCATCCAATATTTACCAAAGTTATATTGACCGAAAACAGTTCCGAACGCGCAACTCTTGCCAATAAACTGCACGACATCGCCTTACAACATTACGACGCAACGCAAATAATCGTCGAGCCAGATTTCAAACGCGCACTTAACATTGCGAAGTCTGAGCAGGCTAAACTTGGCAAAAACGCGTGGATTGTGGTTACGGGGTCGGTCATGACAGCAGGCGAAGCGAGGGAGTTGATAGTTAATAATGAGTAATAGTAATTGCGATGCGGAATTTACTTAACCTCTCTCTGAATTCCGCACCGCGAAACGAAGTGTAGCGTGATGCGGAATCTTAAAATAGAGTATGAGCCGTTAGGCGAATGCCTTTAAAGGAATTCATTTCATTCATGCTTTTATTGCGCTAGCGTCAGCGTGCGCTACGCGCCCGCTGGGGTTGCGCATGAATCGGAATTCGCTTTCGCTCATACTCTAACAGCGCTGGCGTATGGTTTCGCCTACGGCGCAACAATACTTGCGCATTGCTTGAATTTTTCAATGTGAAAAATCCAAGCCTCTGCTGTGAAGCAACTTTTTGTTTAAGAGTTACTCTGCAGCAGAGTGGCTTGGCAAGACGCAGCCAAGCCTAAGCGCAACTTTCAAAAGAACGAGCGCAAGCGAAGTTGTTTTGAAAATTGCGGGGTTAAAGCGTGAGCGTAAGCGAACTCCGTTTTGTACGTAGCAAGCAGTACTTTTAACACCACGCAGTACTTCATTTCTGAATTCCGCACCGCGAAACGAAGTGTTGCGTGATGCGGAATCTTAATTAAAAGTATGAGCGATAGCGAATGCCTTTAATGGTGTTCGCATGCGCTCACACTAGTTTTAAGATGGGTCTGCGGACTATTTTCCGTACTTTTTTTCGGAACAATTTTTGATATCAATTTCCTTATGATACTTTGCTTAGTATCA
>JAISFQ010000156.1 GCA_031263495.1 Candidatus Nutricula glyptotermitis | reverse complement strand
TACTTACCCGGACTTTTGTTTACCTTTGTAAACACTTCATCTTTGTTCTTCATCAGAACCTCCTTACCTTATAATTATAGCACAGACGTAACTCTATATCAACAGTAGGGCGGTTCAATCTAACGAACAAGATAAATGTGCTATGATAGTACCTGATACTAAGCAAAGTATCATAAGGAAATTGATATCAAAAATTGTTCCGAAAAAAAGTACGGAAAATAGTCCGCAGACCCATTACTCATTACTCATTACTCATTACTCATTAACGAATTACTCATTAATAAACCATTCCCATACTGCTTCTAACCTCATCAAGAGTTTGAGTAGCAATTGCGCGTGCGCGTTCGTTTCCATTTGCGAGAACGGAATGTAAATAGTCTTTGTTGGCAATTAACTCTGCGCGTTTTGCACGGTGAGCAGCAAAATAATCATTAATCGCAGCGTAAGTGACAGTTTTTAATTGAAAACCACCTGCGTCGCCAATTTCGTCCGCGATTTCACTAGGCGTTTTTCCTGTCGCAAGGGACGCGAGAGTGAGCAAAGTTGCGACATTTGGTCGGTTCACCGGGTCATATGTAATTACGCGCTCCGCATCAGTAACTGCCTTCAAAATGCGCTTTTTTGTTTCATCGGCAGTCATGGAAAGCTCGATTGAGTTGTTGTAACTCTTTGACATTTTGCGACCATCAAGCCCTAAAATTTCGGGTGTTTCACTAAGCAATCCGAATGGTTCTGGAAACACTTTAGCATACTTTTCATTAAATCTGCGAGCAATTAAACGTGTGAGTTCGACGTGCGGCAGTTGATCTTTACCGACTGGCACGATATTCGCCTTGCAAAAAAGTATGTCCGCAGCCTGATGAACAGGGTATGTAAGCAAAAGTCCAGAAAGTGATTTTCTGCCTGACGCTTCATGTTCAGCCTTTACAGTCGGATTTCTAGAAAGCTCGCCCTCAGTCACTAGACTCAAAAATGGTAGCAACAATTGGTTAAGTTCAGGAATTGCGGAGTGTGTAAAGATTATAGTTTTGGCAGGATCGATGCCCGCAGCTAAATAGTCGGCGAGCAAACCGTAAACATTTTCGCGAATTTCACCTGCTGAATCGCGATCTGTAATGACTTGATAGTCGGCAATCAGGATCAACGTTTCAATGCCCTTGTTTTGCAATTCCACTCTGCCTTTAAGCGTGCCGAAATAGTGCCCCAAGTGGAGTTTTCCAGTCGGTCTGTCACCTGTCAACATTCTAAACTGGTTAGGACTTACTTCAATCTCTGCCCAAATTTTGTCAGAAATCGCCTTACTTTTCTCAAACGTTTGCATATGTATAAGTTTAGCACAATTTTGCAACGGTTTTGACATATTTAAGGGGTGATAGTAGCGTCCCAGAATGTGTGAGTTGTACGGACTGGTTTACATTCTTTACTAGTGCCCCTGTTCTTGATTCTGCACGCGCTTTACCACTGAATTCCGCACCGCGAGTGAAACGAGCGTGATGCGGAATCTTGAAAGGAGAATGCGATTGAGCATTCGACCCTATGAGCAACGCGAATGCATTTAATGGTGTTCGCATGCGCTCACACTAGTTTTAAGATTCCGCATCACGTTACGCCCCTTGGGCTCCACTGTGCGGAATTCTGAGTAGAGCATGAGCGTGATAGCGCGAATTCCGAATCAATTACTCCTTACTCATTACTCCTTACTCATTACTCCTTACTCATTACTCATTACTCATTACTAATTACTCATTAATCAAATACATCAGCACCGCACCCGCACCCGCGACGTTCAGCGATTCCGCGTTACCAGGCATATTAATGTTAACTTTTGCATTGCAAGCATCTGTGATTTCATGCGGTAAGCCAAGCGATTCATTGCCAAGAAACAGCACGATTTCCAGACCATTAGCATCCGATATTGCCTGCTTGATGTCAACTGCATTTTCTGTACCATCAGCGTCCACGACGCTCGCTACTGTGTAAAGTGCATCATCATTAAGCAACTCCAAAGCAGGGAAGTTTTGGTAAATGGGCAAGTGAAAGAACGAACCTGCACTTGCACGCAGAACTTTTACGTTTTTGGCACTTATGCTAGCAGGTGAAACGTACACATTGCGTGCTGCGAATGCGTCGGCAAGGCGAATAAGTGTTCCCAAATTGCCAGGGTCGCGAATCTCGTTGCAGTATAACGAAAAGTTACTAGTTTTTCTGCCTGCAACTGCGCTAATTTCAGTAGCGTCGTAATCTTTTATCACGGCGATGCAACCTTGCGCATTTGGGTCGATTGAGTTTAACGCTGAATCGAGTGCGGAATGCAAATAAACACCTTTCGCAGTAACTTTTTCTACAAAATCGGCATCTTTCCATTCAGCATCTGCAAGATAAACGTCCTCAACCGATTGTGGCACGGTATCCAGCGCAACTTCAACGACTTTTTTTGTCGAGCAAATGAACTTTCCAAACTTCCGTTGCCCATCGACCGAAGTCAATTTACGCAAAAACTTCGCCCTATCGCTGTTTTTATTTCCTAACTGGCTTGCCATAACATAACACCAATGCATAATGAATAGTGAATAATGAGACTAATCAATGAGTAATGAGTAAGGAATAATGAGTAATGGATTCGGAGTTCGCATTCGCTCACAATTAACTAAAATGATGAGCGTTTAGCGAATTCATATTTATATTACTCATTACTAATTACTAATTACTCATTAGAGTTGCTCATTACTAATTACTAATTACTCATTACTCATTACTCATTAACTAGGCAACGCTTTTTTCGCAGCCTCAACAATCTTAACGAACGAATCGTAATCATTAACTGCGATGTCAGCGAGCATTCTGCGATCCAACTCAATGCCTGCCAACTTTAAGCCCTGTATGAAGCGGTTGTAAGTCATGCCATTTTCGCGTACTGCAGCGTTGATGCGCTGAATCCACAGACTTCTGAAATCGCCTTTACGCGCTTTTCTGTCGCGATATGCATATACGCCAGAGTGCAAAACCTGCTCTTTTGCCCTCTTATATAGCCTTGACCTTGCACCGCGATAACCGCGTGCTGCCCTTAAAATCGATCTACGTTTCTTTAACGCGTTTGCGTTTCTCTTTACTCTTGCCATTTTCTTTACCTTTCATTGGAGCCGAAAACCCATGCAGTTTCACCGCTCCACCACTCATTTCTACATCCCGAGTAACTTCCTCGCTTGTTTCATGTCAGCCTTCTTTAAAAGTCTATCCTCAGATAACCTGCGTCTATCTTTCGACGATTTATGCTCCAAATTGTGGCGCATATTAGTTCCCTGTCGCATAATTTTCTTGCGACCCGTCACTTTGAAGCGTTTTTTCGCTCCACTGTGTGTCTTCTGTTTAGGCATTTCTGTCCCCTTTCTTATCTTGCTTATCCTGTTCCTCGCGTTCTTTCTTCTTATCGAGGTGTGCCTTTTGTCTAAGCAATCTACTTTCCTTTACAGTACTACTGCTTCTGTGCTGTTCACTGGTGTGTTTAACTTTTTTTGCGAGCGGACGAATCACCATCACCATGTTGCGACCATCCTTAACAGGCATCTGTTCAATCACTCCCAAATCCGCTACTTTCTCGCCAATCTGCTTCAACAACTCGCGACCAAGTTCAGGTCTTCCCTGTTCACGACCGCGAAACATAATCGTCGCCTTGACTTTATCGCCGCCTTGCAGAAACTGCTCTACGCGTTTCGTTTTTATTGACAAATCATTATCATCAATCTTCAAGCGAAACCGCACTTCTTTCAGTACACTATTTGCTTGTTTAGCGCGAGCATCGCGTTTTTTCTGCAGTTCCTCATACTTATGTTTGCGAAAGTCCATTATCTTAACGACTGGCGGATCCGCATTAGGTGCAACTTCAACCAAGTCCAACTTAGCCTCTTTTGCCCTGTCGCGCGCCTTTTCGACTCGCATTACGCCTAATTGCGCACCATCAGCACCAATCACGCGCACTTTCTCAGCCTTTATAGCCGAGTTAACTGCTTGACCTATGTTTATCACTCCTTTACGACCAATAAAAAACCCCGATTAACGGGGCATACAGAGCAACACAAACCAAGCAGTTTTCTAAACCGCCTACTTTATGTTGACCCGTTCGCCCACGAACAAACAAGGTGGGATTTCTCCACTTTCATTAATAATTGTACTACACTCACAACACGAATGCAAATGTTACATTTTATGTTAACAAAACACCCCCTCACTTGTCATCTAGGTAGCGCACGTTAGTGCGCGACACGGGATCTGCATTACCATGCCCTGCTCCATCCTCTCGCCCAAACCTCTCTCTGAATTTAGCACCGCGAGTGAAACGAGCGTGATGCGGAATCTTAATTAAAGTATTGCGCAGCAATGCAATTAAAGGCATTCCGCAGCAAATTCCTCCTCGTTTGCAAACGGCGTGGCATTCGTGTATACTTTAATATAGAATTGGTGTTAAAAAGCACGAAGTTATGAAACTATGGAGGTTTGTGAAAAAGATTATACTTGCCGCAATTTTAGTCCTTTGCAGTTTTTTCGGCTCGTTTACGATTGCGTTGTACGTCGCTGACGAGGTATTTCCGAGAACAAATAAACGACTTGCGATTGAAACAAAAAGTGCTATAATAAGTGGGGATTTTTTGAACGATACCGATGTTAAAGATGTCGTAGTACGCGCATCAATGGACACAGATTCTTCAGTCATTCTCGCAATTGCACAACGCCGCGATGCTCTCGCGTGGTTTCAAAACGATACATATTCACTCGTTTCTTTGAAAAACGAAAGTGACGATTTGCAAGTTGTGCAGGGTGAAAATGCTACTAAATTGTCTGGTGACTCTGATTTATGGGTCACGGCTATCGCTGGAAAAGGTTTGGCGAATTTGGCGTGGAATCCGCAGCAAAATGGCGATTGGGTAATCGTTTTAGGCAACCAAAAGGACGATGCGAAAGATAAGTCTCCAAATGCATACACTGTCGATATTTCTTATGAGCAATTGGAGTTTCGGCAAGCAAAAGACATATTTTTGAAGCTTTTTGGATTTTCACTTGTCATATTACTTATCTTTTCATTAATTACATATTTCACTAGAGACCGTGATTTCCCTCCAAAACATGTGAAAAGGCGCACAAGACGTTTCAAAATCTTTTCATTAATTGTTACATCTACTTCTATTCTTGCGCTATCATTAACTGGTTGTTCAAACAACGCCGAGCAAGCCGTTCCGCAATACCCGAACCTTACTCAATCTCAAGAAGAGCGAATTTATGCCTCGCTTACTGGTGTTATAGCGAATGCTGAGGAGAAAAATGATGCGAAACTGTTAGAATCTCGCGTGGCTGGTGCTGCGCTGACCGTTCGCAAGTTGGGACTTAAACTCTCTGGCATCAGTCAGATAAAGCAACATTCTGTTTTGCCTGCTGCTACGCGTGAGTGGATTGTGACGAATAACGAAAGTTTCCCAAGAATTGCGTTTGTAGTCACGAATCCGACCGAAAACCGCGAAACTGAACGTATTTTGTTGATGATGCAAGAATCTCCGCGTGCACAATATAAACTCATGGCAATCGCACGTTCGTTTTCAGACGTGCAGTTCCCAGCATTTTCTGACAACAACTTAGGTTCACAGCAAGTTGCGGCAGATGATGCAAGTACGACCGACAAATCGCCTATTGACGCCCTTACTTCATATGCCGAAATACTCCAAAATCCAGAGTCTGAAAAAGTAGGTGAATTTAATTATGACGAACTGCGTAAATCGCTCGCTGAACTGACCGAAAGCGTTCAATCTGGTGTTGAGACGAATAAAGGCAAGCAGTCGCAAAAGTTTGGAATCGATGATAAGCAGATTTGGGCAATAAAAACTGCGAACGGTGGCGAGTTCATGATTGGCGTGATTTATTCTGTTTGGACTAGGGAAAGCGGCGAAGGTAGATATTCGCGCCCTGCTGACAAGGGTGAAGAGAAACTTTTTGAAGGCAAAACTGCGACTAGTGTGCTTGAAGTCAAATACATAAATATTGTCGCGCTGACGATTCCGCCGAAGGGCACAGGCGAGAAAATAAAGGCACTTGGCGCCGAACGAATTCCGTACGAGGTGAATGCGAAGTAACACGAAAAGGTGCTACAATATAAGAAGCAAAATTGGAGCAATGATATGAGTAAGGAAGTTATCGAGATACGCGGTGCTCGCGAGCACAATTTGAAGGACATTTCGCTGAAGATTCCGCGTGGCAAATTCGTCGTTTTTACTGGACTTTCGGGTTCGGGAAAGTCGTCGCTTGCCTTTGATACGATTTTCGCGGAAGGGCAGAGGCGTTATGTCGAGTCGCTTTCCGCATACGCAAGGCAGTTTTTGGGCAGACTTGACAAGCCAGACGTCGATTTTATAGGCGGTTTGTCGCCTGCGGTTTCGATTGACCAGAAGTCGACTAACAAAAATCCGCGCTCCACAGTCGGCACGATTACTGAGATTTACGACTACATGCGTCTACTTTTTGCGCGCGCAGGAGATCAACATTGCCCAGTTTGTGACGCATTAATTACTTCACAGACACCGCAACAGATAGTCGACCAAATATTAGAATACCCTACTGACACGCGCTTTATGGTTCTAGCACCGATGATTCGCGACAGAAAAGGCGAGTATAGCAAAATCATCGACAAACTGCGAGAAGATGGTTTTTCGCGCGTACAAATTGATGGCGAAACGCGCGATTTGTCCGAAACGATTACGCTTGAAAAGAAACTTCGGCACAATATATCTGTAATCGTCGACAGATTGCAGTTGAAGGACGATATTAAAGGCAGGCTTACGGACAGTGTCGAATTGGCGTTAAAAACATCAAACGGCGTCGTCGAAATTGAGTTTGTGGACTTTGAGCAGGGTGATGTGAACAGATTGGAACGCTTTTCGTCGTTTCGCGCGTGCCCAAATAACCACCCAATCACGCTTGAAAGCATCGAACCGCGCACATTTTCGTTCAACGCACCATATGGCGCATGCGAGGAGTGCACAGGAATCGGTTACAAGATGGAAATCGACCCTGAACTCATCATTCCTAACCCCGACCTTTCGATTTTGGAAGGCGCGATCGAACCTTGGACTTCATCATTTTCGGACTGGTATTATTCGCAACTGGAAAACTTAATGGCAGATGAGCAGGGTTTCTCGATGACAGTGCCTTTCAAAAAACTGCCGAAGGACATCCGCGACACTGTGCTTTACGGTCACAAGGACAATGTGCAGGTCAAAATGCGCAACAGATTTGGCAAAGTACGCGTGTTTAACTCCACTTTTGAAGGCGTTATACCGATGATGATGCGTCGCTACAATCAGACCGAGTCCGAAAACTCCAAAAAGATGTACGAGTCCTACATGCTCGAATCGCCGTGCATAAAGTGCAAGGGCAAGCGTCTGAAAGATGAAGTTCTTGCGGTCAAAATTAATGGCGAATCTATCTCTGACGTCGCCGATAAGTCGATTGCAGTGCTAAAAGATTGGGTCGAAAACTTAGGGTTTACAGGTGCAAAAGCGGAGATTTCCAAACTCGTGGTGCGCGAAATTCGTGAGCGCGTTGGTTTTATGGTCAACGTAGGTCTTACATATCTTACATTGTCGCGTTCAGCAGGCAGTTTATCAGGTGGCGAAGCACAACGCATTCGCTTAGCAACGCAGATTGGTGCAGGTTTAGCAGGTGTTTTGTATGTTTTGGACGAACCGAGCATCGGCTTACATCAAAGTGACAACCAAAAACTCATTTCCGCGCTCTTAAATCTGCGTGATTTGGGCAACACGCTGATAGTCGTCGAGCATGATGAGGAAACGATTCGTTCTGCCGATTATGTCGTCGATATAGGACCACTAGCAGGCGAATTAGGCGGTCACATCACTTACGCAGGCGAATTTAAGGGCATTTTGAACGCTCCAGATTCCGTCACAGGCGAGTATTTATCGGGCAAAAAGTCCATCGCAGTTCCGAAAAAACGCAGAAAAGTTAGTTCTAGCACTGATTATGTGACAGTAGTCGGTGCGCAAGAAAATAACTTAAAGAATATCACGGCGAAGTTTCCGCTTGGCGTTTTAACAGTCGTAACAGGCGTTTCAGGCTCAGGCAAATCGACACTTGTCAATCAGATACTTTATAAAGCACTGCAAAATCGCCTTAGTCGCGCGAAAGTCGTGCCTGGTAAGCATAAAAAACTGACGGGAGTTGCTGGCGTTTCGAAAGTTATTCACGTGGATCAAGGTCCGATTGGCAAAACTCCGCGCTCGAATCCAGCGACCTATACTGGTGTTTTTGACAAAATACGCACAATTTTCGCAGAACTTCCAGAATCCAAAGCACGCGGTTACAAACCTGGCAGATTCTCGTTCAATGTTCGCGGTGGCAGATGTGAAGCCTGCTCAGGCGATGGAACGCTCAAAATCGAGATGAACTTCCTGCCCGACGTGTACGTTTTGTGCGAAGTCTGCGAAGGAAAACGCTACAATCGCGAAACGCTTGAGATAAAATACAAGGGCAAATCAATCGCTGACGTGCTCCACATGACCATTAACGACGCAGTAAAGTTCTTTGAAAACATACCTACAATCTCGCGTTACATCAACACACTGAACGATGTCGGCTTAGGTTACGTTCGTTTGGGGCAAAGCGCGACCACGCTATCAGGCGGCGAATCACAACGTGTAAAACTTGCGTCTGAACTGCAAAAAAAGACACAAAAAGGCACGCTTTACATTCTCGACGAACCCACAACTGGCTTGCACTTCGACGACATCAAAAAACTGCTCGCCATTTTCAATCGCCTAGTCGACAACGGCAACACACTAATCGTCATCGAGCACAACCTAGACGTAATTAAATCCGCAGATTACATCATGGATTTGGGTCCTGAAGGCGGCGACAATGGTGGTAAAATCATCGCCACTGGCACGCCCGAGCAAATCGCCAAACATAAGGATTCGATTACTGGCGCGGTGCTTAAAGAATTAATAGTTAATAGTTAATAATGAGTAAGGAGTAATGAGTAATGAGTAATTTGCTCGCGCATACGCGCTTCGCGGTTGAAACGGAGTTCAGGCTACACCTTCACACTTTGATAGCACTGAGTTTCACGCTCGTACTCCACCTCAGAATTCCGTGCTTGACACGGAATCTTAAAACAAAGTATTGCGTAGCAATACGATTAAATCGCATTCGCGGTGCGAATACTTTTAATTAAGATTCCGCATCACGCTACACTTCGTTCCGCGGTGCGGAATTCAGAAATGAAGTACTGCGTGATATTAAGAGTACTTCTTTGTGACGCAGATCCCGCATCGTATTCGCTTGCGGGATGACAAGGTATTTCTCGCTAATACTTTACCTCAGAATCCCGCACTACTTCCACTCCGAACCCCGCACTCCGATGCGGGGTCCTAAAATAAAGTATTGCGTAGCAATGCGATTAAAGGAGTTCGCTTACGCTCACACGATTCTTAAGATTCCGTATCACGCTACACTTCGTTTCGCGGTGCGGAATTCAGAAATGAAGTACTGCGTGGCATGTAAGAGTACTTTTCATTACGTACAAAACGGAGTTCACACGCTACGCGTGCTCACACTCTTACCCCGCAACTTTTCAAAACAACTTCGCATACGCTCGTTCTTTTGAAAAGTTGCGCTAAGGCTTGGCTTGGCTACGCCAAGCCAAGCCAAGCCACTCTTAAGCAATGTAACTCTTAAACAAAAAGCAACTTCACAGCAGAGGCTTGGATTTTTCATACTGAAAAATCCAAGCAATGCGCAAGTATTGTTGCGCCGTAGGCGAAACCATACGCCAGCGCTAT
>JAISFQ010000097.1 GCA_031263495.1 Candidatus Nutricula glyptotermitis | reverse complement strand
ATTGCACTGCGCTTTACGCAGTGCGTTTGATTCGGAGTTCGCCCTATGGGCTCACACTTTTATAGCGCTGGCGTATGGTTTCGCCTACGGCGCAACAATACTTGCGCATTGCTTGGATTTTTCACACTGAAAAATCCAAGCCCCTGCTGTAAAGTTACTCTTTGTTTAAGAGTTACATTGCAGCAGAGTGGCTTGGCAAGACCTTAGTCTTGCCAAGCCTTAGCGCAACTTTTCAAAAGAACGAGCGTAAGCGAAGTTGTTTTGAAAAGTTGCGGTCTAAAAGCGTGAGCGGTAGCGAACTCCCTTTTGTACGTAGCGAGCAGTACTCTTAATGCCACGTAGTACTTCACTTCCGAATTCCGCACCGCGAAACGTAGTGCGTTAAAAGCATGAGCGAAGGCGAATGCGATTTACTACTTAAAGTCCGAATTTATTAAGCATTTTTGCGTCGTTTTGCCAATTTTTGCGAACGACGACTTTCGTCTTTAACATAACTTTTTTGCCTGTCAATTCCTCAATTTTCTTGCGTGACTTTTCACCGATTCTTCGTAAATGCTCACCTTTTTTGCCAATAATTATCGGTTTTTGACTGTCGCGCTCGACGATTAAAAGTGCGTCAATTTGCAAAATGTTTCCAGATTTTGAGCGAGTGTCGTACATATCATCAACAAGTACGTTAAATGAGTGTGTGAGCTCGTCAAAGAGTGTAGATAGTGCCTCACCGCGAATAATTTCTGCGACTTGTTCTTCAAGCGACTCATCGGTCAAAATGTCATCTGGATATAACTTTGATCCAAACGGAAGATACTTAGCAATTAGATGTTTTAATATTTCTAACTGCTCTTTATCACGCGCAGTGTCACCAATCGCGGAAAGTGGAATTATTTCATCAAAGTTCATGAGCGAATCGAGTTCAAGCAGTCGGTTGCGAATTTCAGACGGTTCTGCTAGATCAGTTTTTGTGAGAATAGCGATTTTAATAGCGGTTTTAGGGAGAAGTTTATGTAAATTTGTGGCAATAATTTCGTCACCTTTACCACGTGGCTCATCTGCGGGCATCAAAAATAGCACAATATCCGCGTCGACAGTCGCATGATGCGCCTCTTTGTTTAAGCGTTTGCCTAGTAACGTGCGCGGTTTATGGATTCCCGGTGTATCAACAAAAATCGCTTGACATTTGATGCTATTTGGTGTATACTTAAGAATGGGATTATTGGTATTTTCATCCAAAACTTCATCTTCAACACCACCAAAGTTCAAAATTCCAATCACGTTTTTGCGCGTAGTTTCAGGTTTATCGCTCGTAATCAGGAGATTTTCATTCAGAAGCACATTTATTAGCGTAGACTTGCCTACATTCGGTCTGCCAATTACCGTCACAAACCCTGATTTGACTCCTGTTTTCCATAAATCCAGCAACGACTTTTGCAATGTGAACATTTTCTCGCGTTCTGCCTCCACCTCATGGTCCATCCCAAGCAGATGCAGCAGAGAGTGAGCAATTAAAAGTAGCATTTCGCTCAAAGTGTCGCTTTCTGCCAGTTCATCGTTATTTTTTATGTACTCCATGCACACGAAAATGTCGCCCAAAATTAATGGCATGTTGTCATCTTGAAAGTTGCCACTTAGTATATTGTTTTCACTGCTCTTTACGCTTTTTGCATCATGCGAACTTTCAGCAAAAAAGTACTCAGCGTCAATCGGGAATGACAATACATCGGTTGCCAAATCGTTACCACGAAACTCCTTGTTTAACTCTTGAATCCGCTTTAAATCAACAAAATGCACTGTGAGTTCGGAGTTTTTTGGAAGTTTTAACTCACGAAAACAGTGTGCGAGGTAATCGGCGATTAAATCCTCGTCTACTTCATCTGCGCTGTCGTTAATTATCTCAATCATACTAATGGAGTAAACTCATCTTTTACAACATCATTCATAATGTGCGCGTGTGTATGAAATACGACTTGACCTGCGCTTTTGCCAGTGTTAAAAAAGAAGCGAAACTCTCCATTTGAGTTTTCATTCGCAATCTCTTTTGCAATGACAGCCATTTCACTCAGTGCTTTTTCATCAATAACCGCCAGCTCAACGATGTCTTTCGTGTGACTTTTTGGAATTAGCAATATGTGAACTTTCGCTTTTGGATTAATGTCCTTAAAGCCGAGATACTTATCATCCTCATACACTTTTTCAGCAGGCAACTCTCCTGCACCTATCTTACAAAACAGGCAATCTTTTTCGTAACCCATAGTTATATTATACACCTTTTTTAATAATTAGTAATGAATAATGAGTAATTAGTAATGAGTAATGAGTAAGGAATAATGAGTAGTGAGTAATGAGTAGTGAGTAATGAGTAAGGAGTAAGGAGTAATGAATAATACTTTACCTTGTCATCCCGCAAGCGAATGCGATGCGGGATCTGTGATTAGCGAGCAGTACTCTTAATGTCGCGCAGTACTCTTATTCAGAATTTAGCACCGCGAAACGAAGTGTAGCGTGATGCGGAATCTTAATTAAAAATATTCGCAAAGTGAATGCAATCAACGGTGTTCGTGTTACGCGCTCATGTTTCGTTGCATTAATTAAGGTAGAGTGCGTGAGATATAAGATATGAGAATATATACAGCCAGCTGCATAACGTGTTTACTGCGACCCAAAATATCTGTCCAAGCAGGGTTAACGCGTGACTATTATGCACGCAGTTGTCGATTATTGATATAATCAACGCGATTATTGACCCTAAACTCAAGCCTCCGCCGACTGCCCTTCTCATCTCGTACCTCGTGGTTCCATCTTCATTAAAAATTATAGCACGTTTGATTTTCATTTTTCAGCCTCCTTATACTTTACTACCGTACTAGTGTTTAAGCTGTCAACTTTTGTTTTTGGGATTAGTAAATTAACCGCCTCATGAATAATTTTAGCGTCCAATTGGCTATATAATCCAAGTAATTCACCGTCCGATTGTACCAAAACATCCCTATTCATCGCGATTTTTGCTCGCGTAGCCTGATATCTAGTGACTTTTGATATTTTGGCGAACGAATCTGCCTCACGACCTCGAGTCACAAATATCTTTAATACCAAAAAAAGCCATCCAAGCAGTCCAGCATTAGTGTCTACAATCACGATGTCCAGTAAGTTATCGTCAATCTTTGCATCATGCGCAAGAGTTAACATTGGGAGTTTGCCACAATTTGCGACCATAACAGTCCTGCACTGTATATCATCGAGTTTAATTACGTTACTGCTAGAATTTGTGTCCGAATTACGAGATTCAATAGGAGTTTCAGCATCTAAAACTGGATTAATAAGTTCAATATCTATATGCATTTTCTTAGTACGGAATATTTTTAATGCTGCAGCAAAATATGCGAAAAATCCAAATTTACGTTTTACATCATCGTTCGTAGCGCCTATCATTTCCGCATCAAAGCCAGCACCTGCAATCGTCAAAACTACGTGCTCAACAGCACTATTCAACGACAGAAACCCCAAGTCAATCTTCTTAATGCTTCCATGTAAAATTACATCCAACGCCTCGTGCAGATGATTCAAGTTCTTAGAAGGAATATGCAATCCAACGTTCCTAGCAAGTATATTTCCACTACCGAGCGCAATCACGCCAAGCACTTTGTTTGTTCCGACAAGCGGTTTTAGCACATTTCGCACAGTTCCATCACCACCAACAGCAATAATAACATCTGCACCTTCTTTTAATGCAGTTTCTGCCTCATCTGTGCCACGCGAATTCCTGCTAGTATACAAAAAGTTTGGTGCGCTAATACTCTTAGTCATAAAATACGCACGAATGTGATCCTCGACATCATTCGCCCATGATTTAGTCGAGTTAATTATGAAATAGTAACTCAAGGCATCTCTACTCAGTGCATCAGAACCTGCACCAATTGCATCGCTTTTGCCTTGTAACCACCTCAATGCCACGAAAACTGCAATCAATATCGTGCACAACACTAACGCTACAATTAAATAAACCATATTTTCGTACACATCACTCCTAAACGGGGTGGGCGACGGGACTCGGACCCGCGACCTCTTGAACCACAATCAAGCGCTCTACCAACTGAACTACGCCCACCGCAATCACTGCCGTGCATATAATATATTACACGACTTCTGCTGAAGATGCAAATCACGATTTGACTTACTCTACTCCTTGTCATCCCCAAGTGGTAAAGTATGAGCGTAAGCGAACTCCGTTTTTTCGCGTCGTTTACAATAAATGTTCTGGAAGGTGGATTTTGCCTTTTGCAAGCCCTTTACGTACGCGTGCGTTCTTAGGCATATTCACGTCTTGGACAGTTTTACCATCAAAACGCATGAGAATTGAATTGAGCGCACTTTTTCTAGTCGTTCTAATGAGTTCATCGCGAGTAGCAGAGCCAAGATTAAAACCTCGTAAATACCAGTTGATGTGCTTCCTGAAGTCTTTAACCGCATGTTCCTCGTTTTCAAAGTAGTCTATAAGTAATTCTAAATGTCTAAACATTGTGTTGCGGACAAAGTTGAGCGTGATAACTCGATTTTTTTGTGGCAAAACACCATGTGCGTCGATAATATCTGCAACATCTGACAAAAGCCATGGCGCACCCAATGCACCGCGACCGATTGCTACACCGTCACACCCAGTTTCTAGTAACATATTAGCAGCATCTTGCGCTTCAAAAATGTCACCATTGCCAAAAACTGGAATGTTGATTAACGACTTTAACTCAGCAATTTTACTCCAATCCGCTTCACCACTATAATATTGCACACCAGTTCGAGCATGCAATGTGACTGCTTGCGCACCTTCCGCTTCCGCAATCTTTCCAGTATTGATAAACGTGATTCGCTGAGAGTCAACCCCTATTCTACACTTTACAGTCACAGGAACATTTCCTGCTCCGCGCACAGTTTCACGAATAACATCTGCCAGTTTCACTGTATCAAGAGGCAGAGCACATCCGCCACCTTTACGCGTAATTTTAGGTGCTGGACAACCGAGATTGATGTCAATATGGTCAGCAAGTGACTCTCCACTAATTAGTTTGGCTGCCTCACCCATAATTTTAGCATCCGTTCCAAAAACTTGCACTGACCTAATCTTTTCAGTGGGTGAAAACGAGAGCATTTTTTTAGACTTTTTATTGCCATAAACGATTCCGTATGCATTCACCATATCACCTGTGAGCAGGGCATTCGGAGCGAATTCGGCGCATAACGTGCGATACGCCGTGTTTGTGACTCCTGCCATCGGTGACATAACAACTGGAGAAATTGTTAGCCCCCCAAGTTTAACTTGCATACTGTTAATATTACTGCATTATTCCCAAGAAAACAAAAGCGCACATGCCACTTGTCACTTGTCATCTCTAGGTGCACTCCACCACACTCCGAATTCCGCACTACTCCCTCTCAGAACCTCGCACTCCGATGCGGGGTCTTGAAAGGAGAACGCGAACGGAGGAGGAAAATGCGATTGAGCATTTGACCCCATTTGACCCCATTCGACCCTATTGCGTAGCAATGCGATTAATTAAATCGCATTCGCGTTGCGAATACTTTATTTTAAGATGGGTGTGCGGAATTCTGAGGTGGAGTACTGCGTGGTATTAAAAGTACCCCTTGTCATCTAAGTAGCGTATGAATAGGTAAAAGTTCTTAAAAAGTGCCAAAAAGCCTATCTTATGCCAAGATATTTTTGAGTGTTCTGTAAAGTCTCTTTTTTGTAACTTGTTGACAGCGGTTATTAAAGAACAGCGAAAATGCCACACATCCGTCACGGAAATGTGCTATCATATATGTATGTTTGATGTTTCGGCGATTATACAGACGGTGATAGTTAGTGCAATATTGTGTGTGCTGGCTCTTACGTGCGTATACAAAATGGTGGTAATTATAAAGCCAACACGGCGTGCGCAAGTTGAACGTCGAAAGATAAAGTGAGTAGCGGATAGACGATTGTTATGCTACAACTTTAATTTACAGTAAAGGATGAAATGAAGGACGAAAAGAAAGTGCCTCAGATTGCACCGCTTGCCAAAAATGCGATGCGAATAGTGCCACTTGGCGGTTTGGGCGCAGTTGGGCGCAATATGCATACCGTCGAATATGATGGCAAGATTTTGATAATCGACTGCGGAGTGCTGTTTCCCGCGGAATCGCAACCTGGCGTTGACCTGATTCTGCCCGATTTTAGTTACATATTGCCACGAATTAACGATGTCGAAGCGATAATTTTGACGCACGGGCACGAGGATCATATCGGCGCAGTTCCGTATCTTTTGATGCACAGACCTGACATTCCGATTATCGGTTCGCGCTTCACACTTGCGCTTATCGATAATAAGTTAAAGCAGTTCAAGATAGATAATCCTACGTTTATCGAAGTCCAAGATTCGCAGACACTGACCAACGGCGATATAACTCTGAAATTCGTCGCAGTCAGCCATTCAATCCCCGATGCACTCGCAGTTGCCATTAAAACACCTGCTGGCACGATATTAAACACTGGCGATATTAAACTTGACC
Organism: Candidatus Nutricula glyptotermitis; assembly: GCA_031263495.1. Classification (GTDB taxonomy): domain Bacteria; phylum Actinomycetota; class Actinomycetes; order Actinomycetales; family Bifidobacteriaceae; genus Nutricula; species Nutricula glyptotermitis. Next base: position 2,090 of record JAISFQ010000097.1, on the reverse strand, counting down.
AAACACCTTTGGATGGCAGAGTGACAGATTTGAACGAACTCGCAGCACTTGGCGATGAAGGCGTCGATTTGTTTATGGTCGATTCTACAAATGCCGAGCAAAAAGGCTTTGTGCGGACGGAAAAAGAAATTGGTCCTGTATTAGATTCGCTGTTCAGGTTGCAAAAAGGCAAGATTATCGTCGCTGCATTTTCGTCACACGTTCATAGAGTACAGCAGGTAATTAATTCTGCACTGAATCATGACAGGAAGGTTGCGTTTGTCGGCAGATCGATGATGCGAAACATGAATTTGGCGTCTGACTTGGGCTATTTGCACATTCCAGAAGGTGCGACTGTGAACGCAAAAAAGGCTGATGACGTCGCTCCTGACAAAATCGTCCTGATGTGCACTGGCTCACAAGGCGAACCGATGGCTGCGCTTTCTCGCATGGCGCGCGGAGATCACCAGTTGCTCAGCGTGAATCCCGGAGACTTGATAATTTTGGCGTCCTCACTGATTCCGGGCAACGAAAGTTCTGTTTACAGCGTGATTAATGACCTTACGGATCTTGGTGCGAACGTCGTGCATAATGGAGTTAAGCCTGTTCACGCTAGTGGTCACGCATGCGAAGGCGAACTTTTGTACCTTTACAATATCGTTAGACCAGTGAATGTTATGCCGATTCACGGCGAAGCGCGTCATTTACATCGCAACGCTCAAATCGCGCAAAAAACTGGCGTGCCTGTCGAAAATACGATAGTTGTGAAAAATGGCGACATTATTGATTTGCAGGACCACAAAGTCAAAGTCGTCGGGCATACGCACGTTGGGCTGGTGTTTGTCGACGGAAACTCCATCGGCGAACTTACAGAAACCGAACTTACAGAGCGCCGTACGCTTTCTGCCGAAGGCTTCGTAAACCTGTTCGCAGTCGTAAATACTACCGACAAAACTGTTACAATCGCCCCTGAACTGTGCCTTCGTGGTGTTGCAGAGTCCGCAGAATCGTTTAAGCCAGTTATTCAAGACATTACCAAAAAACTGCAAAAACTTCTGAACGACGGCGCGACCGATGAACTTCTGTTCCAAAAAGCCGCAAAACGTACACTCGGAACTTTCGTCGCAAGAAAGTTACAACGCGCACCGATGTTGGTGGTGACAGTTAAAGTGACGAAATAGGTTCAAATTATGCTACCCATTCACCTTTATTGGTAGTTAATCAGGGATTTTAAGTGCGATTTAGTGGTGTAAAGTAGTTTTGGTTTGCAATGCGTTGCGTTTTCGAGTAGAATTATAAGGTAGCGGGAGAATTCGCCTAGTGGCCTATGGCGCACGCTTGGAAAGCGTGTTGGGTTAACGCCCTCGGGGGTTCGAATCCCCCATTCTCCGCAGGTACTTCGCTGAAAAGACAACTTTTTCATGAAGTTATATTATTCGCTCAGGGTTAAGGTCAGGTTGGGGGAGTTTGGGTTTGTTTGTGGGGTTTTGTTTTTTTGTCATCTAGCAAGCGATGCGATGCGGGATCTGTGATTAGCGAGAATAAACTTAGAGCTCATGAAAGCAGCTTCCGTGTCGCGCGTTTTACGAACGCGTTAACTTTTTATACTTAACCCTATGTGGCATAGCAGCAGCCTCACCAAGTCGCTCGATTTTGTTCTGCTCGTAGGACTGGAAGTTGCCCTCAAACCAATACCAATTTGCAGGATTTTCGTCGTTACCTTCCCATGCGAGAATGTGCGTGCAGACGCGATCCAAAAACCAGCGATCGTGCGATGAAATTAGTGCGCAACCGGGGAATTCAAGCAGTGCATTTTCAAGCGATGCGAGTGTTTCGACGTCAAGGTCGTTCGTAGGTTCGTCGAGTAACAAAAAGTTACCGCCCTGTTTTAATGTTAGCGCAAGATTTAAGCGGTTTCGCTCACCGCCTGACAAGATTCCCGCAAGTTTTTGCTGGTCAGCACCCTTAAAGCCAAAAGATGCAACATATGCGCGCGAAGGAATCGTCGTTTTGCCGACCTCCAAAAAGTCAAGTCCATCGGAAACCGCTTGCCAAAGTGTGGCGTCGGGATCTAGACCTTGTCTTCCCTGGTCAACGTATGAAATCTGAAC
>JAISFQ010000046.1 GCA_031263495.1 Candidatus Nutricula glyptotermitis | reverse complement strand
TGATACTAAGCAAAGTATCATAAGGAAATTGATATCAAAAATTGTTCCGAAAAAAAGTACGGAAAATAGTCCGCAGACCCATCTTAAAACTAGTGTGAGCGCATGCGAACACCATTAAATGCATTCGCCTAACGGCTCATACTTTTAATTAAGATTCCGCATCACGCTACACTTCGTTCCGCGGTGCTAAATTCAGAGGTAGAAGTATTGCGTGGCATTAAGAGTACTTCTCGCTACGCACGAATCGGAGTTCACACGCTACGCGTGCTCACACTTTTACTCCGCAACACACAAAACAACTTCGCTACGCTTGTTGTTTTTTATGTTGCGCTAAGGCTTGGCTGCGTTTTGCCAAGCCACTCTTAAGCAATGTAACTCTTTTGCATAAAAGTAACTTTACAGCAGAGGCTTGGATTTTTCAGTATGAAAAATCCAAGCAATGCGCAAGTATTGTTGCGCCGTAGGCGAAACCATACGCCAGCGCTATAAGAGTATGAGCCGTAGGCGAATTCCGAATCAAACGCGTTGCGTTTCACGCAACGCAATCAGAGTATGAGCGATAGCGAATTCCGATTCCCAATTATTAACTATTAACTCTTAACTATTAACTAATCTCCTCAATCCTCACTCATTATTCATTATGGGGTCAAATGCTCAATCGCATTTTCCTACGCTGACTTGTAGGTGGGGCGAATTCCGATTCCCGAGCGAGGCGTAGCGAGCGCAGTTATTAACTACTAACTATTCGTTATTAACTAACCACATTATTCATTATTAATTAACATACCGGCGGTCGGTATGTTATGTGTAGTTTATTGTCGCTATTTTATTTGAAAGTAGTGTATAATTATATAGTGGGAGATATTATGGAAAGTTCAACGAACGAGATCATTGGAAGCAAGGCGCTGACCGAAAGAATGCAGCAGTTTAAGGACAGGCTTATAAATACAAACGCCGAGATTTGCGTGGAGCGGGCGGTCATCACGACCAAGGTGTACAAGGAAAACGCCGACCAGCCACTTGCGATTAAGCGTGCAAAAATGCTTGCTGAGGTGCTTGAAAACATGTCGATTTTTATTGAGGACGAGACACTGCTGGCAGGCAATCAGGCATCCGTTAATCGTGCAGCACCGATTTTCCCAGAGTATGCGATGGATTGGGTGGTCGATGAGCTGGACGAATATGAAAAGCGCGATGGCGACAGGTTCTACATTACCGAGCAAAACAAGCAAGTTCTGCGCGATATTTATCCGTTTTGGCAACACAACACACTCAAAGATCGCGGTCTGAATGCAATGCCTAAGGACTCCAAAAAACTCTATGACTTGGGAATTATCAAGGCGGAAGGCAATATTACATCGGGCGACGCGCACATCGCTGTAAACTATGCAAACGTAATTAATCTCGGTTTGAAGCACTACGAGTCACGCACACGCGATGCACTCAAAAACCTAGACTTATCAACTATGGAAAACCTGCACAAATCATACTTTTACGACGCAATACTTATCGTAATCGACGCAGTAAAGAAGTTTGCCGATAGGTATTCAGAACTCGCAACTCGCCTTGCAGAAAACGAAACGGACGAAAAACGAAAGACAGAGTTAGTGCGGATCGCTGATGTGTGCAAAAAAGTGCCTTACACAAAAGCGGAAACGTTTTTGGAAGCGGTGCAATCGGTGTGGTTTATTCATCTTATACTGCAAATTGAGTCGAACGGACACTCGTTATCGTATGGCAGAATGGACCAGTACTTGCAACCATTTTTACAGCGTGACTTGGAAAATGGAACGATTAGAGAGGACGAAGCGTTAGAAATCATGACGAATTTGTGGTTAAAGACGTTTACGATTAACAAAATACGCTCATGGTCACATACGCGCTTCTCAGCAGGCTCGCCACTCTATCAAAATGTTACAGTGGGCGGGCAAAAGTTGGTGGACGGCGTGCCAGTTGACGCGGTAAATGATATGTCGTATTTAATTATGCAAAGCGTCGCGTTGACTAGGCTTCCGCAACCGAACTTGACCGTACGTTATCACAGTGGGCTTGATGAAAAGTTTATGCTGCCTGCGATTTCTGTCGTGCGCCTCGGGTTTGGAATGCCTGCGTTCAATAACGATGAGATTATCATTCCGTCGTTCATAAACAAGGGCGTCGCGAAGGAGGACGCGTATAATTACTCGGCGATTGGGTGTGTTGAGGTCGCTGTGCCTGGAAAATGGGGTTACCGTTGCACTGGCATGAGTTTTCTGAACTTCCCGAAAACCCTGCTCATCGCGCTAAATAACGGTGTAGACCTAGAATCTGGTGAGCAAGTCGCGACGCCTACAAAGCACTTCAAAGATATGCAGTCATTCGACGACGTACTGAGTGCGTGGGACAAGACGATTACCGAGTTCACAAGGCATTCTATAATTATTGACACTGCCTGCGACCTTGCGCTTGAAGCCGATACTGCGGACATTTTGTGCTCTGCGCTGGTCGACGATTGCATAGATCGCGGTTTGAACCTCAAAGAAGGCGGCGCGGTTTACGATTTTATCTCTGACTTGCAGGTCGGAATTGCGAACTTGGCGGATTCACTCGCCGCAATCAAGATAAAAGTGTTTGACGACAAAGAGATTACGCAAGATGCCTTGTGGAATGCGATTTTGACCAACTACGAAGGTGCGGACGCTGAAAAGATACGCGACATTTTGATTTCTGCGCCAAAATATGGAAACGATGACGATTCCGTCGATTTACTAATTCGTCGCGCCTACAAAACCTACTTAGACGAACTCGCGAAATATCATAACACGCGTTTTGGCAGGGGTCCAATCGGTGGCGTATATTATGGTGGCACATCGTCAATTTCCGCAAATGTACCGCAAGGAGCAGGCACTTTGGCTACGCCTGATGGCAGAAAAGCGCACGAACCGCTTGCCGAAGGTTGCTCGCCCTCGCATGCAGCCGACGTAAATGGTCCGACCGCCGTTCTGAAATCTGTCTCGAAACTCGAAACCGAACGCATTACTGGCGGTGTGCTATTAAACCAAAAAACGACACCGCAGATCTTGGCGAAACCTGAAAATCAGGCGAAACTTGTCCTGCTCTTGCGCGCATTTTTCAACAAACTGCACGGTTTCCACATCCAATACAACGTGGTCGACCGCGAAACTATGCTCGATGCGCAAGTTCATCCCGAACTGCACAAAGATCTAGTCGTCCGCGTCGCAGGTTACTCCGCATTTTTCAACGCACTTTCCAAAGAGACGCAGGACGATATTATCGCACGCACTGAGCAGAGCGTCTAGCCCAGCGCACGGGTATAACATACCGACCGCCGGTAGGCTGTAACGCTGTTAAACGGCATTCGCTTTCGGGATGACAAGGGGGTACTCCGAATTCCGCACTACTCCACCTCAGAATTCCGTACTACTCCACCTCAGAATTCCGCACGTAGATGCGGAATCTTAATTAAAGTATTGCGTAGCAATGCCAATAATTGCATTCGCCTATCGGCTCATACTATTTTCAAGATTCCGCATCACGCTACACTTCGTTTCGCGGTGCGGAATTCAGAAATGATGTACTGCGTGGTGTTAAGAGTACTTTCTCGCTACGTACACAAAGGAGTTCACACGCTACGCGTGCTCACACTTTTACTCCGCAACACACAAAACAACTTCGCTGCGCTTGTTGTTTTTTATGTTGCGCTAAGGCTTGGCTTGGCTACGCCAAGCCAAGCCACTCTTAAGCAATGTAACTCCTAGACCAAAAGCAGCTTCACAGCAGAGGCTTGGATTTTTCATACTGAAAAATCCAAGCAATGCGCAAGTATTGTTGCGCCGTAGGCGAAACCATACGCCAGCGCAATAGAGGTGTGAGGCGTAAGCCGAACTCTGAATCAAACGCACTGCGTTTCACGCAGTGCAACAGAAACATGAATGAAATGAATTCCGATTCCCGCGCGAACGATAACGAGCGCAGTTATTAACTATTAACAAAGCGTAGCGATTAACTATTAACTAAACTCGTCACTCACTACTCACTACTCCTTACTCACTACTCATTATCCGTTATTCGTTATTAACTATTAACTAACCGCATTACTCCTTACTCATTACTCCTTACTCCTTACTAACTACTCTTTACTCGAATTTGTGCTAGAATATATACATGCAGAAATTTGGGGGTGCAATCAAAACTGTGTTGAGCGTGGCGATTGCGATAATTTTGGTGGTGCTTTCGGTTCAGTCATTCTTATTTACGACTGCAAAATATGGCAACGGCTATGATTTTATGCCACTTGTATTTGATAATTTTGTGATGGAAATATTGGGCCAAATCGTAATTCTAGTGCTTATTTACGTGGTGCTCAAAAGGACAAAAGGTGTGTCTACGCGAAGGGTTATGAGTAGTGAAGTTTTTGTAAACGAGGATGAACAAAAACCTCATAAACTGATGTTTTATAAAATGTTCAATAGATTTAAACCACTGATAACATTTCAAAACGTAGCATTATTTATCATCTTTTTACAGGCGTTATTCTATATCGCGCTCGTTGGGCACATGGTCGTTTATGACGCAGCGGACATTTACAATGCTGCGAGGTCAGATGCATCTATTGCTTTTAATGGTTATTTTAATCGACAGCAACATCAAATCGGGATGTACGTATATGAAAAACTTATTTTTCTATTAAGTTTTGGCAATGAATGGCTAGCAGATGCCATTTTCGTTCTTATAAATGCACTTGCACCGACTATAGGTTTTTACAATATGTTCCGCACATCTCGCCTTATTTTCAAAGAACCGCTCGTTACGCGCATTTTAATCTGCCTTAGTGTTTTGGCACTTCCAGTGATTGCGCAAAGTTGGACACTGTACGGTCTCACATTTATGTTTCCAATTTTTGCAACCGCATTTTACCTTGCTACTGCCTATTTTGTAACGCAAAATAACGTCAAACTGATACAATCGGCAGTTGTTTTGGGAATCGGCGCAATACTTAAACCAAATGCTATGATTGGAGTTGTAGCATTTGTCATTTTCGCTATTTACTTTGTTACAAAGTTCAAAAAACCATTGCTTGTTACGTCAGCAGTTGCAATAGTCATTTGTCTGTCAGTATTTGCGCCAAAACTTATAAATATTGCATTTGGAATCACAGGGCCCGCGACAACTCCTATTTCACAACTTGCAATAGGCACTGAAATTCGTCCAGTTACGCATGACAAATACCCAAATTTTCCAGAAGGTTACGAATATTATATTTACGGATTTTACAATGGCGCATCTTACTATTACTGCGAGGATTCTAACTTACATAATAATCGCGATGCATATCACAAATGCGTTGCTGAAAATAATGCCATTCAAGAGGCGCAATTTGTCGATAATCTTTCCTACATCGCTAATCATCCAAAAGAAGCGTTAGAGTTTTTTGTTACAAAACAGGCGATTCAATGGGGTGCTGCGTCATTTGGAGTTTTAACATATCCTACATTGCTTTGCGAGCCTAATAGTTCAATTTATTCCTGCTGGGTTGATGATCCACTTAGACTTTCGTTCGTCGGTGGGGGACTGCTCTATGAGATTTTTAACTTTTTTGCCGATGCACATCAGCTAATAATTTACGTTTTTGCAGCAGCTGGAGCATTCGCACTTCGCCGTAAACCATTCATAAACTATCTATTCCCAATCACATTTCTTGGCGGCTATTTGTTTTATACAATAAGCGAAATGAAGTCCAATTACGCAATACCTTTCTTCGCTATGCTTTTGCCAGTCGCTGCGTATGGAATATATGTCTCACTTAGACGCTTTGTGCGCGAATAGTAATTAGTGATAAAACAGGTTGCGAAAAATGGCGGACTCTGAATCAAATTACTAGCCATTAATCATTAGTGATTGAAACGGTTAACTGTTAATTAACCTTGTTGCTGCTCTAAATGCTTCATAGCATAGCAGTGCGCACTTTATTCGCATTGGGAACTTTGACACACCTTCAAAAACGCTTGCATCACCTAACTCATCCAGCATTTCATCATCTACTCCTGCACCTTTAGAGTACATCATTGTGTGAAATGCATTGTAGAACTCGATTGTGAATTCTAAGGTTTTGCCTGTAAATGTTTCAGTCATAATTGATGCAGAAGCCTTTGAAATCGCACAACCTTGCCCTTCCCAAACTATTTCTGTAACATTTTCGCCATCCATCCGTACGCCCAGCGTAATTTCATCACCACAAGTTGGATTATACTGCCTTGAAACACTGCATTCCATGTGCGGATTGTCTTGCACGGAAACATTAGGCTCAGCGAAGTCACCTGATATTTTGTCAACTTTACCGACAGGCGAATCGGCGTGCGCTAATATAACTTCTTGATACAAGTCCTGTAAATCATCCATGTGTTAAGTATACACTTTAAAAATAATGAGTAATGAGTAATTAGTAATTAGTAAGGAGTAATGAGTAATGAGTAATTGGGATTCGGAATTCGCGTCGCGAATACTTTTATTGCGCTCGCCTTTCAGGCTCGCGCGGGAATCGGAATTCGCTTGCGATCATGCTCTGATTGCGCTGGCGTATGGTTTCGCCTACGGCGCAACAATACTTGCGCATTGCTTGGATTTTTCAGAATGAAAAATCCAAGCCTCTGCTGTGAAGTTGCTTTGGGACAAAAGAGTAACTCTGCAGCAGAGCCTCTGCTGTGAAGTTACTTTTTGTTTAAGAGTTACATTGCTTAAGAGTGGCTTGGCTTGCCATAGGCAAGCCAAGCCTTAGCGCAACTTTCAAAAGAACGAGCGAAAGCGAAGTTGTTTTGAAAGTTGCGCGAATAAAAGCGTGAGCACGCGTAGCGTGCGAACTCCGTTTTGTACGTAGCGAGCAGTACATTGTCATCTAGCAAGCGAATGCGATGCGGGATCTGCCTCACCAAGGAGTACTTTTAATGCCACGCAGTACTTCATTTCTGAATTCCGCACCGCGAAACGAAGTGTAGCGTGATGCGGAATCTTAATTAAAAGTATTCGCAACGCGAATGCCTTTAATTGCATTGCTACGCAATAGGGTCGAATGAGGTCAAATGGGGTCAAATGCTCATTCGCATTTTCCTACGCTGGGTCAAATGCTCAATCGCTGGGTCAAATGCTCAATCGCATTTTCCTCCTCCGTTCACATTCTCCTTTCAAGACCCCGCATCGGAGTGCGGGGTTCTGAGGTGGAGTACGTGCGGAATTCTGAGTGAGAGTTGTGCGGGGTTCTGAGGTGGAGTATGAGC
>JAISFQ010000113.1 GCA_031263495.1 Candidatus Nutricula glyptotermitis | reverse complement strand
TTACAGCAGAGGCTTGGATTTTTCATACTGAAAAATCCAAGCAATGCGCAAGTATTGTTGCGCCGTAGGCGAAACCATACGCCAGCGCAATAAAAGCGTGAAGGCGCAGCCTGAACTCCGAATCAAACGCGGTGCGTGAAACGCAACGCTGTAAGAGTATGAGCGAAAGCGAATTCCGATTCCCAATTACTCATTACTCATTATTCCTTACTCATTATTAACTATTAACTGGCGCGTAGCGATTAATTATTAACTAGCGTAGCGGGCGATAGCCGAAGTGTACGCTACGTCCGCGTAATAAAAGCATGAATGAAATGAATTCCTTTAATGGCACTGCTACGCAATACTTTAATTAAGATTCCGCATCGGAGTGCGGAATTCTGAAAGGAAGTTGTGCGGAATTCTGTGGTGGAGTAGAGTGATAGAAAAATCCCACAGAAATTGGAACGCTACTTTATGCAAAGTTTGCTATTGCCAATGGGCGCGATATACTGTAATATTAATATATGCTGCATAAAATTAGTAGGAGAACGGTGGATTACGTGTCCACGCTATGTTTGACTGTTCTTGCTACATTTCTGCGCTTTTTTAGGCTTTCTGAGCCACATTCGCTCGTTTTTGACGAAACATATTATGTAAAAGATGCATATGCCATGTTGAAAACTGGTGTGGATCATGACTGGATACCTTCTGGAAGTTCTGTTGCCGATATTGATGAACTTTTTGTTAATGGAGTTCAGGATTTTTTGGACACTGGTTCATTCGTTGTTCATCCACCGCTTGGTAAGTGGCTTATAGCACTAGGAATCGATTTAGGTGGCGGAATTGATTCGAGTTTTGCGTGGCGGTTTTCGACTGCTGTATTTTCTGTACTCGCAGTATTTGTTATGATTCGAGTTGCAAATAGGATTTTTGGCGTATATTTTGGCATTTTAGCAGGACTATTTTTTGCGACCGATGGAGTAAACGCAGTTCTTGGTCGGACTGCATTATTAGACACCTTTGCAATGTTTTTTGTGCTACTTGCGTTCTATTTATTGGTCGTAGATTGGCAAACTACATATACAGCTGATGATTTCCATGAGTTAAAACACAGTGAAACAAATAAAGTCATAGCATTTTTTACTAAGTTTCGGATATTTAGACTTCTCGCGATATTTAGTTTCGCATTGTCAATGTCGATAAAATGGACAGGAATATGTTTTGCTTTCTTTTTTATGGCAGTTTCTTTGATTATTGACTATCTTGAGTCTCGCGGCTATAAAACTTTACAAATTCTACGCCCAAAAACTCGAGTCATAAGTGGCGCAGAAACTGGTGCAGACTTCTCATCTGATAGCGAAACTGAGGAACTTGAAGTAATTAATGTCCAAGAATATGAGATAGATGAAGACGCAATCGATGTAGAAAAAGTCGCGGAAAATAAATGGGTATGTTTTAGGAAGTGGTTATCTAAGTTTGTAATTCCTAATGTTCTGATTTCTATACTTATAACTGGGATAACTTATGTCATAGCATGGATTGGTTGGCTCACGACAAGTGCTGGATATGATAGAAATTGGGCTGAAACGCATCCTGGAGAAGGGTTTTCGTTTTTGCCAGATGCTCTAAACTCTCTAATTCATTATCATGAGGAAATCTTTGGTTATCATGCGAATTTAGATGCCACGCATCCATACCAATCCCCTGCTCCCATGTGGCTTTTCAACATTAGACCGACTTTGTTTTATTTCAAGCAGATTCCGTTTGGAGAAGATGGTTGCAACATTCAAGAAGGGTGTGTGCGAACGATTAATTGCTTAGGAAATCCCATTTTATGGTGGCTCTCCCTTGCCTCACTTATTGCTATTATTGCCTTACTTATTCACGATGTTGTGACAAGAAAGTTTGTTATAGCAAAAGATGTTCGCGTTTATATGCTATTAGCAGGAATTATTGCGGGTTGGGGTGTATGGTTTTTCTTCTCAAAACCAGTATACCATTATTATACGCTCGCGTTCCTGCCATATTTTATCTTGTGCCTTATTTTCATGCTACAATTATTATGCAAACATGTAAAATTCAAAGTTGCACGAGTTTTTGTAGTATCGGTTACACTTCTAGTACTACTTTCGGCATATTATTTTATGCCAATCTGGCTCGGAACTGATATTTCATATGACGACTGGCTTGCTAAGATGTGGTTTGAGTCGTGGATTTAATGCCCTTGTAGCTCAAAGGATAGAGTGTGTGATTCCGGTTCACAAGGTTGGAGGTTCGAGTCCTCTCAAGGGCGCTTTCGCTGAAAATTAAAGCTTAAGCCGTGGACATAAAAATGTTTTTTGCTTGTTCTAGGCATCAGCACCATTACCTCCACCACATCGCAATTCTTGCGCTTTTGGTGGAGATATGGCACAGATGCTTTTACTGCCTGCGCATAAAAACATTTTCATGTCCACTCCTTGCTTGTTATTTCGCTCGGGGTTAAGGTCAGGTTGTGGGTGTTGATTTTGGTGGTTGGGTTTACTCCATCTTTTGTCATCCCGTAGCGTGAACAAAGTGAACGCGACACGGGATCTGGCTTCTTGGGAAGTAACGTACATTCTGGGGTGATGCAGATCTGGCATCGCATTCGCTTGCTAGATGACAAAGGGCACTCGCTATCGCTCATGCTGTACCTTAGAATTCCGCACAACTCCCACTCAGAACCCCGCAGTACTCCACCTCTGAATTCCGCATACACTCCACCTCTGAATTCTGTGTAGGAGGACGCGAGGAGCGTCCGACCCTCTGGAATCTTAATTAAAGTATTGCGTAGCAATGCGATTATAACGCATTCGCCTTGCGAATACTTTGATTGCTCACGCTACGCGTTCGCGTTGCTACCGCGCGCACAGTGCACTTTACCCTACATTGTCATCCCGTAGCGCACGTTAGTGCGCGACACGGGATCTGCATTCAAGAACTGAAAGTCTACTCTCGCTAATCACAGATCTGGCATCGCATTCGCTTGTTAGATGACAAGGTACTGCTTGCTATGTACGAAACGGAGTTCGCATACGCTCACACTTTTACTCCGCAACACACAAAACAACTTCGCTGCGCTTGTTGTTGTGTATGTTGCGCTAAGGCTTGGCTTGCGTAGTAAGCCAAGCCGCTCTGCATCAGAGTAACTCTTTTGCATAAAAGTTGCTTTACAGCAGAGGCTTGGATTTTTCAATATGAAAAATCCAAGCAATGCGAACGTGGGTCGTGAAATCAGAGTATGAGCGAAAGCGAATTCCGTTTAATGCGAGCGAAACGAGCAATCAAAGCATGAGCGAAAGCGAATTCCTTTAATTGCATTGCTACGCAATGCTTCGTTTTAAGATTCCGCATCAAGTGCGGAATTCTGAGTAGGGGCGTAATTCATTTTATAAAAGTACTCCTTAGTTATGCACGAATTTTCAATCACACTACTTCGGAAAGTGCAAAGCGAATATACTTGTAGTTATAGAAGTAACAGGAGGTAAATGGGAAACGAAAAGCCCTTTATGCTGGACAAACATGAGCTCAAACGCATAAGGGAAATGGAAACTGCGGGCAACGTTAAGAAAAAACGCAAAAAGAAAGTTGTGCTACTTTTTATGCTAAGTTTTATAACACTATGCATAGCGGTTGTTATTGGCATTAATGTGCTGCAATTTATCAATCAACCGCAAATCATGGATGAACCTGCAAAAATCGAGGCAGTGGAAAGTGATGAAAAAAAGGAAGAGTCCAAAAAAGAGACAAAAGAACCCGCAAAAACAAGGACTAAACCGCCAGAAAGCACTTATCTTGCCCCTAAAAGTGCTCCTAGCGGCACAGGGCAAGAAAGTGTTCCGAAAAGTGAACCAAAAATGGACGATGACGTGGTTATATATTGAACTGCTTGCGGTAAAATTATGCACAGAGTTTGCGATTCTAGCGCATAGTGCAATTTTATTTAACGCGCACATTGCAACGCAAGTTACGATTCGTTAGTGATTTTTATTTACACTTACACATAAATAATGTTATTTTCACCAACGAACTTATACCCAGTTCCACGAATAGTTTTCAAGTCAATCTGATTGTGCAATTTATCACGCAGGCGGCGAATATGCACATCGACAGTGCGTGATTTTCCTCTAAAATCTGTCGTGTTCCAAATGTTTTCGAGCAATTCTGCACGAGAAACTGGCTTGTTTGATGCTTCAATCAAGTGCGTAAGCAGCGAAAATTCACGTGGAGTAAGTTTAACTTCAAATTGATTAATCCAAACCCTTTTTTTGTTCATGTCGATTTTCAAATCAGCATCACGATTAGGAAGTTGCGCGACTTCAGCAGATAAATTATCTTTCTCATCAATATCGACTTGATTTTCACTCTCCTCTTTGTATATCTGAATCGTTTCAGTAGTCAATTTTGGAAGCGTCAAAGAAGCGCGAATTTCTGGATTATTGAACGTTTTTTTAGCCAATTGTTCAATAACTTTGGCGTATTTCACCAAGTTAAGGCGCTGTTCACGCTTGTTGCACTGATTCGTTTCGATTCCGAGATAGAACACCAAACTAGTTTGTGACTGAAATTTTTGCTTAATGGACGACTTTTCTTGACTTTCGGGCACAACATTTTGCACCTCAGGCATCGAAACGTAACCCAAGTCATCATCGTCATCGCTTTCATCATCAAAGTCCATTGAAATATCAGTTGGAACTGGTGGAAAATACGCAGGAGAACGCGTTTGCGTCGAATTTGGCGTGTATGGTGCACTAATAGCAGATAATGGAACTTCATCTTTTGACAAAAGTAAATTGTTTTGATTCGTGCTACGAGCGGAAGTTTCAGATAAAATCTCCAGCTCAGTGTCAGTTCCATCCTCGTTTGCCTTTGGATTATCAACTGCATTTTGACTTTCAGAACCCATTTTAACCAACCACTCCATATAATCTATCACCTGCATCACCTAGACCAGGCACGATATAACCTTTTTCGTTCAAGCCTTCATCAATATTAGCAGTTACAATAGTTAAATTAACATTATCAGTTAATTGCCTTTCGATCTCTTTTATGCCTTCTGGTGCTGCAAGCAGATTGATTGATGTAATGTCCGTAGCACCCAAAACTGACAAATAATTAATGCTTGCACCTAATGTATGACCTGTTGCAAGCATTGGATCTAGTATATAGCACTGCCTGTTCGTAAGATTAAGTGGCAACCTATTCGCATACGTTTCAATTGCTAACGTCGTTTCGTCGCGCTTCATGCCAAGAAACCCAATTTCAGCAAGTGGCAAAATCTTCTGCATTCCCTCAAGCATTCCCAGTCCAGCACGTATAATCGGAATGACGACAGGCATAGGTTTTTTGATATCAACACCAATAGTCGAAGCAACAGGCGTCATGATACTCTTAGCCTCGACCTTCAAATTTCGCGTTGCTTCATACGCAAGCAGTGTCACCAATTCATCGACAAGACGTCTAAAGTCCTGCGAATTGGTGTTAACATCCCTTAGTGCAGTCATTTTTTGCGCTACCAATGGGTGATCAATCTGTTCTACTTTCATACAATAACTTTCATAATAATTATACTGTATAATAATTAACAATGCAAGTCAAAACAGGTTTTATGCGTGTTGCACTCGATTTAGCAAAAGTAAGTGCTGCTAAAATGCTCGACATTCCAGTCGGTGCATGTGTCGTTTTTGCTGGGAAAACAGTCTCCACGGCAGTAAATGAAGCAGTTTTAAGGTGTGATCCAACTGCGCACGCAGAAATTTTAGCAATCTCGGCTGCATCAAAGAAACTTGCCACTTACAATTTGCGTGGTGCGACACTCTATACCACATTGGAACCTTGCAGTATGTGCGCTGGTGCTATAATAAATGCGAACATAACAGATGTGGTCTTTGGTGCTTATAATGAAAAAGAAGGTGCTGCTGGATCTTTAATTGATTTGCTTAGAGATTATCAAACGACTTTCGGTAATATTTCCGTCACTGGTGGCGTGTTAGAACAAGAATGCAGTGAATTACTAAGCACGTTTTTTGAAAAATTACGTAACAATTGCTAATAGGGAGTTTGGTTGCACTAACTCGCAGTTTTGCTTTTGTCTTTACTTTTCATCTCCGCGACACTGATGCGATGTAAGTTAATGGAAATGCCACCAAAAATCTTTGCGGCGAAATTGTAAAACAGTGCGACAACGCACGATAGAATAGTTCCTGCTATAACTATTATGACCATAAGCGCAATAAGTACGATTAACACAGTCCAAAAATCGAATAGGTTTGCGAAATTGAAAGTCGTACTGATAAAGCTAGAATCTCCTGTGTCACTTGTCAGTTTATCAAATATGCCTGTAAGTGTAAGTAAAAAATAGAGTGCCAACATTGCTAGCATAAACACTATGGCACCACAGGCGGAAAGAATGAATCCAACTTTTAGGGCTGAAACTGGGGAAATGCGCGTTACAGTAAAAGAATTGGTAAACTTATTAACAATAGGACTTTTGAGTACGACTGCTGTATCGTCAGCGTAAGGAAGCACTTTTTGAGGCTTTGGTTGCTGCGTGTTTTCAATCTGCGGTTTTGCATCAACTGACTCAGTTTCGTATGCAAACAGTTCATAATTTATTTTAGGATTTGCGCTGTCAGAACTGCTAATTTCCCGTTTTTCAGCAGTTTCGGGCGTAAAAAGTAGCGTATCATCAAGCTCCACCGCAGAATCATTATCAGATGAAATCTCGCGAGGAGGCAAAGGTGCTGCGCTTTCCACGTCTTCACCTGTGCTAACTTCCTGTTTTCTCCTGCGCTTCTTCGCAGGCTTATCGTTTGAGTTTTTAGCCATAATATAACTTTCATTTTAAATATTACCACATTGTGACATAAAATGCTAGTGTTAAGAATCGCTTGGGTAGCATTTTAATTTCTGTGGGTTGTATGAACTGGGTTACATTCTTTGCTAGTGCCTTACTCTCGAATTCCGATACACTTCTACTCAGAATTTAGCACCGTGAAACGAAGTGAAGCGTGATGCGGAATCTTAATTAAAAGTATTCGCATCGCGAATGCGCTTTAATTGTATTGCTACGCAATAGGGTCGAATGAGGTCAAATGCTCATTCGCTAGGTCAAATGCTCAATCGCATTTTCCTCCGTTCACGTTCTCCTTTCAAGATTCCAGAGGGTCGGACGCTCCTCGCGTCCTCCTACACAGAATTCAGAGTGGGAGAGTGCGGAATTCTGAGGTGGAGTATGGGCGCAAGCGAATTCCGATTCCCAATTACTCATTACTCCTTACTCATTACTCATTAAAAACCTACTCATTACTCATTACTCATTACCCATTACTCATTAAATTACTCATTCTCATCAAAGTGTGCTATGATTATACTATGAGAAACACAACACGGAAAATCGAAACGCTTCCCACAGGCTCATTCCGCGTCCGCGTATACCGCGATGAACAGTACAGATCGCGTACTTTCAAAACGCTAGCAGAGGCGGAGCACTTTAATCAACAGATTAATCAGATAGGAGTTGATGCTGCAATTGCTGATTTGCATGCTAAAAAAGCACTAAACAAACGCAATAAACGTAAACGTCAAATTACTCTGTGCGATTATATGCTCGTCCATGCCAACGAATTAGCAAACGTAAATGATGAATACCGTCGCTTTATAAGAACAGTGGCGCGATCATTAGGAGTAGCAGGTGATATTCAAGTTTGCGATATAGAAACCGACAATATAAAAAGTATTATAAGTCTATTTGAGAAAGCAGGCAACTCGCCAAAAACTGTGCAAAATAAATACATGGCAATCGCAAGTGTTATAAGAAAAGCGCATAACCTCGGACTAGTTCAAAGTAACCCATGCTATGGTATAAGATTGCCGAAAGTTCGACAAAAGCAAATGCAAACCTTAGAACCCGATGAGATCAAAGTGTTTATTGAAATTATGCACCCACATTATCAACCATTCACGCAAACTCTATTCCGCACAGGCTTGCGTTTTGGCGAAATAACCGCGTTAGAAGTGCAAGATTTTAATCCAAACCAGCACACATTGTCCATAAATAAAGCATGGTCTGACAGTGGCAAACGGATAGCACCACCAAAAACCGAACGTTCAAATAGAACAATACCATTGCCAAAAGATGTGTGCGATATACTCACTAATCTATGTAAAGGCAAAAAAAGAGGCGATTTAATCTTTCTAACAGTGAACGGAATGAGAATCAGAAATGATGCCTATCGCACAGCATGGCTCAAAGCATTAAGCATACTTAACGGCGATCGCACTAACCGCCCTGCTCACATATCGCCCGAAAGATTCGAAGAACTCCCAATCATTGACAAACATTTGCGTATTCACGACGCACGCCATACATACGCATCAACTTTAATAAATGGAGGAGTTGCACTAGCGACAGTATCTGATTTTTTGGGGCACAGTAATTACGAAACGACCGCAAAACGCTATGGACATTTGCAACTTGCAGGAAGAAAAGCAGTGATTAGCGCACTCGGCGACGCTCCATAACTCTGCATTTTGTCACCCGCGGATCACTTTACCAGGCTCTTTGTCATTCATAGATGCACGTAGCGTTACTCAACCTGCCATCTTGCAGGCGCAACCGCGCTAAACCAGCGCGTACCCCCGATGGGACTCGAACCCGTCAACATAACATATACGCGCGCATCCCATAACCCAGCCATTCCAAATCCTCGCTGCGCTTCGCACTTTAAGTTTCCTAAAACTTCTACAAATCTCCTGCTTATAAGTTTCATAATTAAAACTCTACCACAAATCAAAACGCGATGCAAGCTTAACACGCCGAGAACTTAAATGTTAACGAATTGTTACAATTTTCAGTAATATTTGCTTATTTGTCATGAAATTTGTCATAAAACACACATGATTAAACTATGCGAAACACAACACGTCGGACGCAAAAAAGCACTTAGCATTTTGGGCGATGAGCCGTAAATCTTGCAAAACCTACCTGTCGTGCAAATAGTCGTTATATTCGTCATATATAAAACTAGCATCAGGGTATTCATGAACAAAAACCAAACCTTTACCGAAATAGGCATTTAATTCAGTCGCTGCCTTTTTCATTGCTTCCGACGCAAGTATTCGTTCGTTTTCAAGCCCGTTTTTTATTGCATTAATTACTTCGCCTACGCTTTCTTTCTCGAGATTATTGAGCTTTATCGCCTCATTAAACTCAGCCTCAGTAATGCCGTTTGCCAAAGAACGTTTCTTGCTCGCTTCAATGTCAATGTTTATTTCACCGTTTGACATAATGTCTCCTTTACACTAATAGTATACCATAAATTACGCGTGAACATATCTGGCATGAGCAGGCTATACCGCTACCTATCGTGCAAATAGTCGTTATACTCATCGTATAGGAAACTTGCATCAATATACTCAAAAACTAACCCCTTATCATACATTGTCGATAATTCATGCATCTCGTTTTTATCGGCGTTAAATAATTCAGACCTTTCTTTATTACTAGTCGCGTTTATCATCGCATCCGTAGTATCGCCTATAACTTTTTTCAACAAAAGTGCACGTTCAAATTCTGCTTCAGTGAGACCGCGCGACAGAGATTTTTCCCTGCTCATCTCAATGTTAATGTTACTAATCCTATCTAGCGACATATTATCGTCTCCTCACATTAAAAGTATACCATAAATTACGCATGAACATATCTGCCGTGAGCAGGCTATACCGCTACCTATCATGCAAATAGTCATTATATTCATCATACATAAAACTGTAATCCTTGTAAACGAAAGAAAGCCCTTTGTCATAGAATAGCGAATGTGTAAATTCGGTCGCTATTTTTCTTGCCTTATCGTTTATACTTTCCAATTCAATAACTTTATCAAACTCTGCTTCAGTAATGCCGTTTGACAAAGACTTCTGTCTGCTCTGTTCTACATCAATACCACCGCCTTTTTTGTACACAAACGCAAGACCTCTGTCCCAAAGTGGTTTCATTGTATCGTGGGCGTTTTTATCTGCCTTATACGAAAGTGTTTTTAATTCTATCGCCTTGTCAAACTCCGCTTCAGTAAGACCATTCGCTAAAGAGCGCTTTTTGCTCGCTTCAACGTCAATGTTCAACTCATCAGCTACCATTTTGTTCCCCTTACACTAATAGTATACCATAAATTACGCATGAATGTTTTCTGCTCCTTTCTCGTTCACAACTTCGTTGTAAACTATGTTCATCTTGTTCTCCAAACGCATCCATTCAGGTGTCCCTCTTTCCAATACTCGCTGTTCCTCATAGGTTGGATGCATTTCGGTCTTAGCATCTGCCATACTTTTCGTATTAAGTTGCAACTCAAACTCTGCGCCTGTTTTCGGATCTTTCAACACGAGCGAAACATCACGGTAACCAGTAGTTTGCTCTGCATAGCGATTCTGAAAGTCAATGATTTTGTAACCAGCGGACTTAAAACTGTCAATAGCGTTTTGTGCTTCGGTTGCGAAGTTATTGTCGTTCGAAGGAAGCAATGTGTAACGCAATTCATCAGTTCCAGTGTATGCTTTGTTGTCTTTATCGCGTCCTATAACTTTTCGCATATGCGACGCTACACCCTTTACTCTAAAATCCAAGCCATCAGGAAGCATGTTTGTGTCTTTTGCCACTCCTTTCAACACCCCCGTCGCTTTCGGCTCATAATCAACATTTGTGTTACGTATCTTTCTAACATCAGTACCTTTTTTCATAAAGTTATCAACAGCACTCTTATATGTAGGAAGTTTCGCATACACTTCTGCTTGCTCCACTTTTGCTATTGCATCTGCCTCTGCTTGCGTTTGCCCTTGCTTTTTCTTATACTGAAACCATGGCACTTTACGCTCTGTCCCATCTGGGAGTGTACGCATAGCACCAACATCTATAACATTCCTTGCAAGTTCTTTCGCAATATCAGGATCATAACCATTAATCTTATAGCCGTCTTTCCTACTTACAATCACGCAATCACAACGCTTATGATACGCATTCATTCTGCCTGCCGCGCGTGAACTTCTGTAAACATAACCGCGCCCTGCAAGCATAATGCAGAAAGCACACGTTTTGCCTCTTGTCTTTCTAGCGAACGTGCCATTGCCATGCTCAGAATATATCATCGTAGCATTTCCAGCACTTGCGCGAACATAGCGCATCATCGCAGTTCGCAAATCTGTTAACTGTCTGTTTGTGGCACTGTTACTCATAATCTCGTCATAATCTAACATTATTCTAAATGCATCAGTATGCACTTTTGCTTGATGATCCGTTCCATATACTGTATTCCAAGTCATAACCGCCAAACTAGCAGCCGCATTTCCAAAGTCAATAGAAGTTTGCTTAAACAAGTTCCGAAGTTCCTCATCTCTTTCGACGCTAGGCGCATGAGTTTTCACAACCTGCGAATATGCTTGTTTATATGCATTATAAGATCTTGTTGCAAGAACGTTCAACTTTCTCTCATAGTTATCGACATTTACAACATCATTCGCCATTACTCCTCTTTCTCTAAGTTCTCATACTCCACCGTCTCAATCTTTCCCAACGGCTCGCCACCAAGTGCACTGTTAATTAATTGTCTCCCCTGTGCCCCCATTCGTTCACTTTCCAACTCCCGCACCTGATCCATATCAAACCCTGCCTCAGTAAGTGCCAAGTTAGTGTCCGCCAAGAAAGGAAACGCAGAAATCAACTTAACGATCGTATCAGCTCTTGCAACACTCGACGGCATGGCAGGGTTAAGAAACTTTGGCTTAACTTGTCTTTCTGCATAAGA
>JAISFQ010000110.1 GCA_031263495.1 Candidatus Nutricula glyptotermitis | reverse complement strand
CGATTGAGCATTTGACCCAGCGATTGAGCATTTGACCCAGCGAAGGAAAATGCGAAGGAAAATGCGAATGAGCATTTGACCCCATTTGACCCCATTTGACCTCATTCGACCCTATTGCGTAGCAATGCAATTAAATGCATTCACGCTGCGAATACTTTTAATTAAGATTCCGCATCACGCTACACTTCGTTTCGCGGTGCGGGATTCGGAGGGGTGAAGTATGTGTGGGATTCAGAGCAAGTGCAGTTTTTGAATTAACCAACAAGTAAATAAAAAGTGTATAATATTATTAGCACATAGTTGGAGGCGCATAATGAAACAGTTTTTTATTGATATTACGAAGCCGGTAGCAGTGTTTTTGGCGATTTTAGCACTGGCAACAGGTGCAACGACTGCACTTTTATTGGTTAACACTGCTCCGCCAAGCTCAATTGCGGACGGTGAAGACCCTGAAAGCGTGCAAGTGACTGCACAAGAAACTTATGACAGAAAGTCAGTGGAATTAAACGTGAATGGGCAAGGCGAGAGGACACTTTTGGCTGGAAAAAGTGGCATTTTGACTAGATATGAATGCGTGCCTGGCGAAAAAATCGCGTCGGGCAGTTCTGTTTTGAGCATAAATGGTAAAGATTTAATAAACATTCATACAGAAACGCCACCGTATGAAAATGTGGTTTTTGAAGGAAGGACGATAGAGTTTGAAAATGTTATTTGGCTACCAGAACCTGAAATGGTAATTAATTCATGTCCACTCTCTTTGGGGCAAAATGTGGGATTTGAACAGGTATTATATACTGTTCCATCGCAAGTCACTGGTGCTAAAATTGCAGAGTTTCCTGAGAATATGATTGCAGGAGATAGAGTTTTGCGCATTTCTGAGGAGGAGTTTCATTTGAACAAAGATGGTGCAGTTTCGCAAAAAGATTTACTCAAATTGGCTGCAACGCAACAATATCGTCAGCAGGTAATGGGCTTAGTGTCGACTGGCTCTGAGTCTGTCAAAATTACCGCAGACTATTCCCTTGTCAACCCAGTGAACATAAGCGTCGTTCCCCCATCTGCAATAGTTACAGAAACTGAGACGAAGACATGTGTGATTTCGGATGGCAAACCCATAGCAGTCAACATTATTGGTTCGGAACTTGGGCGCACTTTTGTGGAATTTGCTGGGAATGCACCTGAAAGCGTTACGTTTAGACCAGAGAAAGATGCTACATGCGGGGAGTAATGAGTAATGAGTAATGAAAGGGAGTTAATAGTTAATAACGAATCGCTACGCTTAGTGAATAGTTAATAACTGTTGGCAGGTTTGTTTTAATGAGTAATTAATGTCAAATAGTGTTTAAGGGCGGAATTTACAGCATATTTCTAACTTCTAGCGTAGCCTGCACCATGTTTACCAAACTTGGCGTGGATTCTTCGTTGCGGCGAGTTTTCAGACCGCAATCAGGGTTAACCCACAGATTCGTTAAGTCCATGTTGCCGTCTTTGAAATCTTTAACTGCTTTAAGAAGCAGTGCTTTAAGTTCATCTTTGCTGGGAATACGCGGCGAGTGTATGTCGTAAATGCCAGGACCTATGCCTGTTGGATATTTTGCGTCCACAAGTTGTGCGACAATTTCCATTTTACTGCGTGCAGCCTCGATGCTCGTAACATCGGCGTTCAAACCGATAATCGCTGGCAAAATGACCTCAAACTCAGAGTAACAAAGGTGCGTGTGAATCTGTGTTTCTTTTTTGACTCCCGAAGTTGCAAGCCTAAATGACGCAACCGACCAGTCAATATACGCTTTTTGGTCTTTCAGTTTCAGTGGCAACAACTCACGAAGCGCAGGCTCGTCAATCTGTATGATTTTGATGCCAGCCGTTTCCAAGTCCGCAATCTCATCGCGAAGCGCAAGTGCTACCTGATTCGCCGTCACACCTTTTGGCTGGTCATCGCGCACAAAACTCCATGCGAGAATCGTTACAGGACCAGTTAGCATGCCCTTTACTGGCTTTTCTGTGAGCGAATCGGCATACGTAATCCACGGAACTGTAAACGCTTTTTTGCGCCACACATCGCCCCAAAGTATGCTCGGTTTGGTCGATCGACTGCCATAACTTTGCACCCAACCGTTCTTAGTGACCGCAAACCCCTCAAAGTTTTCGGCGAAATATTGCACCATGTCGTTTCGCTCGGCTTCACCATGGACCATAACGTCAAGCCCGATTTCTTCCTGCAAATCTATGCATTCTTTAATCTTCGCCTGCATTGCTGACGTGTATTCCGCTTCTGTAATCTCTTGCTTTTTATAACTACTGCGTGTCACGCGAATGTCCGATGTTTGCGGAAACGAGCCGATCGTAGTAGTCGGTAGTAATGAAAGATTAAGGACTTTATGCTGGGCATTTTTACGTTCTGTAACACTTTCGCGTTCAAAATCTGTGTCTTTTATATTTGCCAACCGCTCACTAACTTCCGTCACTTTTCTGCCCTTTAACTCCTGTTTAGGTGCGCGATTTTGCCCTACAACACCAGATAGTGCCAAAACTTCGGCGATTTTCTCGTCCGCGAAACTAAGATTGGACTTTAACTCGTCCGTAAGTTCGGTTTCGGCGTCCAAAGTGTGCGGAACATGTTGCAGAGAAGTAGAAGTTGAAATGCGCAACCAATACGGCGGAATATGTTTCTGTAACACGTTCAACTTTTCTTGAATCGCGTCATCGTTCATACGCCAAATGTTGCGACCATTAATAAGCCCTGCGACGAGCACTTTATGCGACGCGTCGACGTTTTCCAAAACTTTTGTGCCACACTCGGTAAAGTCATAATGCAACGCTTCGACAGGTAAATGCGTCAGTCTTTCTGCATATTTGCCTGCACAAGCGTATGGTGTCGTGACGAAAACTTGCGGTTTGTCAGGGTTATCGTGCTTCAAAGTGTAAATCTTTCTGTAAAGTTTGTCCGCGATTTCAAAGAGTTCGTCGGTTGATAAATGCAAAGTTTCGGCGAACAACGCGGGTTCATCAAATTGCACCCATCTTGCGCCATTTTTGCACAAATCGCCTAGTAATTCAGCATATGCAGTCGCTAAATCGTCGATAAAATCATATGGCGTTACGTTTTCAAACTTCGCAAGCGCAAGCAATGTTACAGGTCCGACAATCACTGGGCGCACAAGAAAGCCTGCTTCTTTCGCTTCCAAGAACTGCTGTGTGACTTGGTTAAAGTTAATCGCAATTTTGGTTTCGGGCGTGAATTCGGGCACGATGTAGTGATAATTTGTGTCGAACCACTTTGTCATTTCCGCTGGTAAACCGTTCTCGCCAAGCGACGTGTCACCGCGCGCGATAGTGAAATAATCGTCAATCGTAAGCCCTGCTGCTAAATGCTGAAAACGCTTCGGCACGATATTGAACAGGCACGACGCGTCTAGCACCTGGTCGTAGTATGAAAACGACTGCGGAATGCTAAAATCTTCGCTCAGCCCCAAATCTCTAAGGTGCTTATAGGTCTGAATGCGAAGTTCCTTTGTATCCTGCAAGAACTCCTTCTTTTGAGTTTTACCTAACCAATACGCCTCTTCAAGACGCTTCAACTCGCGGTTATGCCCGATTCTCGGATACCCAAGTATTGTTGCGCTCGGGAATTTAGCCATTTGCCCTCCTTATTTACGTTTTGCGACATGCAAAAGTCAACTCGTGGAGCTAGCCGGGTTCGAACCGGCGACCCCCTGCTTGCAAAGCAGGTGCGCTACCAGCTGCGCTATAGCCCCAAATTTGGCGTGCGATAAAACGCACAGTTAATAGTTTAGCATACTCAGATTTTAGTGTCAAGCGAAATGTTAACATTTCACATTTTATGTTGTGCTAAACTATAAGTATGGTTTCGTTTGTAGATACAGTGCGAATTTTCGCGAAAGCGGGAAGTGGCGGTAATGGATCGTCGTCGATAAAGCGTGAAAAATATCGCCCGCTTGCAGGTCCTGATGGAGGTGACGGCGGAAATGGAGCAAGTATTATCTTGCAAGCAGATACGTCCACGTCATCATTACTGAATTTGCACTTTCAACCACACATAAATGGTAAAGATGGCAAAATGGGACTTGGGTCGTTCAAAAATGGTGAAAGTGGAAAAGATATTTACATAAAAGTGCCACCTGGGACTGTTGTCCGCGATGCAAATAGTGGCGAAACGATTGCGGATTTGGTGCATGGTGGCGAAGAAATAGTCGTTGCAAAAGGCGGAATAGGCGGACTTGGTAACGCTGCGCTTAAATCGAAAGTTAGGAAAGCACCAGGTTTTGCATTACTTGGTGAAGTTGGCGAGGAAAAAGTAATTGAATTAGAACTAAAATCTATCGCTGACGTGGCATTCGTAGGCTATCCATCAAGTGGAAAATCGTCACTGATTGCAGCACTTTCTGCCGCAAAGCCAAAGATTGCAGACTATCCGTTCACCACTTTGACGCCAAATTTAGGCATAGTTATGGCAGGTGAGAGCCGTTTTGCTGTCGCCGATGTTCCTGGCTTAATTGAAGGCGCTAGCGATGGTAAGGGTTTGGGACTCGATTTTTTGCGTCACATTGAGCGTACGAAAGTCATTTTGCACATAATTGACATGGCTATCATCGATTCTAACCGAGATCCAATCACCGACTACGAAAAAATCGAGCATGAACTTTCGTGTTATGCTACTTTAAGTGGAACTATCGACACAAGACCTCGCGTGATTGCTCTAAATAAGATGGATGTTACTGACACAAATGAAATGTTTGAACTAGTTAAAGTAAAGTTAGATAACCTTGACATCCCTTACTTTCCAATTTCCGCTGCGACACACGAAGGTTTGGATGCTTTGAAGTATTACCTCGCAAAACTTGTTTCTAAGCAGCGTGAAGTGGAGACTACTGATGAGAATGAACGAATCGTTTTACGTCCAAAAAGGCAAAATAACTCTACTATTACAGTGAAAAAAGTTGATTCATATTTCTTAGTTACAGGAGATAAACCTGAAAAGTGGATTCGGCAAACTGACTGGACGAATGATGAGGCAGTTGGCTATTTAGCAGAAAGGTTTATGAAAGCTGGAGTCGAGGAGAAACTTAACAAACTAGGTGCCGTAGCCGGAAATGAAGTGCGAGTTGGCAGTGGTTCAAACCAAATGATTTTTGATTGGTTACCTGCGCTTGATGCTTCTGCGAATATACTTACAAAACGAGGTAGCGACATTCGTATGCAATCTTCAAAACGTTTGACGCGGAAGGAGCGGGAGATGGTGAGTGATGAGGTTAGTTAATAGTTAATAGTGAATAATGAATAATTGGGAATCGGAATTCGCTTTCGCTCATGCTCTGATTGCTCGCTTCCGCTCGCATTAAAAGGAGTTCAGGCTGCGCCTTCACGCTTTTATTGCGCTGGCGTATGGTTTCGCCTACGGCGCAACAATACTTGCGCATTGCTTGGATTTTTCAGTATGAAAAATCCAAGCCTCTGCTGTAA
>JAISFQ010000079.1 GCA_031263495.1 Candidatus Nutricula glyptotermitis | reverse complement strand
ATTTCGCAAACATCCACTCTTTTCGCCAATAAAAAACGATAGTTGATATGTATACAAAAAGAGAGTATACTTAACAATGTAGTAAGGGCATGTAACATTCTCAACTAGTCTAGCCCCTAAAGTATTGCTAAAGAAAACTTAGACGATGCAGAAAAACTGTACAAGGTTTTTAAAACGTCAGAATCAAACTTTGGAGTGCGTTTGTACAAACAGATGCAGTCACTGAAAGAATCAATCGACTGATTGTAGGCGAGAAAAGTCCACGAAGTTCCTATTTACAAACCTCACAATGCGCCGACGATTCCATGCGGAACATATAATTCCTCAAGGTACGCATACTCATCTGCTGTAAGTTGCACGTTCAGTGCTTCGACTGCATCCTTTACATACTCCAACTTCGTGCCACCGATAATTGGCGACGCGACATACGGTTTGCTTAAAAGCCACGACAAGGCAATGCGACTCATGGGCTCGCCATGCTTTTTAGCAAGTTCGGCAACCCGCTCCGCAATAGGCAAATCTACATCTGCGTATGGTAAGTATTTGCCCTTGTATGCCATATCTGTCTTGCTCCTTTTGCTGGCAACTGACCAATCGCGCGAAAGTCTACCAGATGCGAGTGGCGAATATGGTGTTAATGCCACTTTTTGATCGACACACAGCGGAATCATCTCGCGCTCTTCCTCGCGATACAGCAGATTGTAGTGGTTTTGCATGGAAATGAACTTAGTCCAACCATTTTTCTCTGCTACATACTGCGCCTTTTGGAATTGCCACGCATACATCGCAGATGCGCCAATATAACGAACTTTTCCACTTCGCACCAAATCGTTTAACGCCTGCATAGTTTCCTCAATAGGCGTATTATAATCCCAACGGTGTATTATGTACAGGTCAATATAATCAAGCCCAAGCCGTTTCAAACTCTGTTCCGCTTCGTATACAATCTCTTTCCGAGAAAGTCCACCGCCATTTGGAGTGGCTTTTGGTGGAAAAGTTACTGCAGGATCTGCACCTTTTTCTAACCGCATAGGGATAAACACCTTTGTCGCTATGACTATTTCCTCTCTTGGAAGTGCTTTTATTGCGTTACCCACATATTCCTCACTCGTCCCATATGAATAGCAGTTCGCCGTATCGAAGAAGTTGATTCCTAAAGCATACGCACCAAGTATTACCTTTTTGCTTTCATCTTTATCGACAGCCCACGTGTTGAATCCGCTACTTGTATCTCCGAATCCCATACAACCGAGGCAAATCTTTGACACATCCAGCCCCGAATTTCCTAACTTTACATACTCCATAGTTATTCCTCCTTACTTATCATTACCTACATTACCTATGGCATTTAACCATGCCGTAACATCGCTGTTCAGCGCGATTTTTTCTGTTGCACTTTCCGATTCAACCGCTTTTGCGCTTCTCGAAAATGCACTAATATCAATTCCTTTGCCGATTATGGCATTTGGGCACAACTTTTTTATGTCACCAAGACTGTTGCCAAACTTGCTCCCTCCATGCATGACAACTGGATAGACAGTTTTCCCTGTTGTATCACAAGATTCCAGAAATGTACATACGCCCATCGGAATTGTCGACCACCAATTCGGGTAACACAAAAACAACACATTATATTGCTGGATATTTGCGTCATTCACAGTTTCTGCAAGCACAGGGCGAGCATTTCTTTGCAGCTCATCTTTTGCAACTGCAACGCATTCGTCATACACCTTAGGATAAGCGTTCACAGTCCTTATCTCACACAAATCGCCGCCAGTTTCTTGCGCAATTTGCTCAGCAACAGTTTTAGCGTTTCCGCTCCAAGAAAAGTACGCAACCAATATGTTGTTACGTACCGCCTCTCTCTCATTTTCGGTTTCCATAATTATCTCCTTTTGTAATCTCGAGTTTAGCACACCGCTAAACTTTAATCAAGAACTTAACTTAATTAACATTAAGTTAAGTTCTTGATTAATAGTGATACTGTATGAAATTATATTGTGATTGGGTTAGTTTTGTTGGGAATTGTTTGCGTTATTGTGGATTTTTAAAGTGCGTACACGTAAATGAATTGTTAACTAATTGTTACAGTTTTGCTAAAATTAGCGCGAAAAATGCGAACGGAGGAAAATGTGATTGAGCATTTGACCCAGCGAAGGAAAATGTGAAGGAAAATGCGAATGAGCATTTGACCCCATTTGACCCCATTTGACCTTATTTGACCCCTTCTCTCCTCAAAACAAGCATAAACACCTGCTCAACTAACGAACGCGCTTTACATCACCGCACTCTCCTACCCACCAGCCACCCAACCACGCTAATCGCAACGCACCACGCAATCGAAACCCAAATTGCATTGTAAGCAGGTGTTGCGCAAAGCAGCGAACGGATGGCATCGACGATGGAAGTGACTGGTTGATGTTCTGCAAATACGCGAACCGCGAAAGGCATGGTGTCGGTCGGGACGAAAGCGGAACTTATGAACGGCAAAAAGATGAGCGGATACGAAAATGCACTCGCGCCATCGACGGATTTTGCGCCAAGACCAGCGATGACTGCGAGCCAAGTTAATGCAAACATAAACAGTGTGAGCACGGCTAATGCTGTAAGCAGTTGTAAAATGCCTGCATTTGTGCGGAAACCCATTATGAGCGCGATTGCGGTGATTATGAAAACAGTCACTAATCCTGACACGATTGACACTAGAACATGCGCTATGAGAAGGGATGAACGCGAAATTGGCATCGAATTGAACCTTGCAAACAAGCCCTTTTCTCTGTCGCTGAACAAACGGACGGATGTATACGCCGTGCCACTCGCGATTGACATCAAAAGTATGCCTGGGAGCATGTAGTTTACGTAATTATCTGCGCCAGTTTCTATCGCGCCACCGAACACGTAGACGAACAAAAGCATTATGGCAACTGGCATTATAGTTACTGTGATTATGGTATCTGGACTGCGCAAAACATGTTTCAGTAGGCGTCCAAACAGCGCATATGTGTCGCGTAACATTTTCATTATGCCACCTCCTTGCTATGTTTTACTTGTTCATCGCGCTCATCGCATTCACTCCGAGTGTTATGTGTAATTGCGAGAAAAATGTCTTCAAGCGACGGTTGCTTTTCTATATACTCTCTTTTCGCAGGTGGCAGGAGTTTTTTAAGTTCTTGAAGTGTGCCATTTGCGATGATTTTACCAGCGTGCAAGATAGCGATTCGGTCTGCAAGTTGCTCGGCTTCGTCCAAATATTGCGTTGTGAGCAGGATGGTCGTGCCAGTATTCGCCAAATTCTTGACCATGCGCCAAACTTCAAGCCTCGCTTCTGGATCTAAGCCAGTCGTCGGTTCGTCAAGAAAGATTACAGATGGCGTGCCGACCAAACTCATAGCAATATCAAGTCTGCGCGTCATTCCGCCTGAATACGTGCTTACAAGCCTATTTGCTGCATCAGTTAGCCCAAAATCTGCGAGTAATTTATCCGCAACTTCGCTAGACTTAGGAATGCCACGCAGTTTCGCAATCAGAACTACATTTTCGCGCCCTGTAAGCATAGTATCCACAGCAGCAAATTGCCCAGTCAAGCTGATGTTTTCGCGCACTTTTTCGGCGTGTAACAAAGCGTCAAACCCACAAACTGTCACATTCCCTGCGTCGGGCTTCAAAAGTGTCGACAAGATGTTAATGGTAGTCGTTTTACCTGCGCCATTTGAGCCAAGTAGCGCAAAAATCTCGCCGCGCGTAATAGTGAAATCTACACCTTGTAGTACATTTACATCGCCAAACGCTTTTGTAAGCCCAGTCACTGAAACTGCAAAATCGCTGTTAGTAGTGCCATTGTGTGCGTTATTTGCAGTACTTGCGCCGTTCGCGTTACTTGTGTTATACGCGTTATTAATTATGTTACGCACAATCCCTCGCTAACTCTTCTGTAATACTCTCGTTCAAATTTCTGCGCCACTTATCTGTGTATGTGTTGGCGTTTTTCAGCAGTTCATCGCAGAATGCAGCCACATCGTCGCCAGTAATTTCAAGCACATTTTTGCCATTATGCGCACCTTCTTCAAACAATCCGAGCAGATCCTCAAAAATCTCAATCATATCCATGCCAGCATTATGCCCACCTGCGTAATTCCACATATACTTCTGAATCTTGTGGTACACAAAATTATAGTTACTGGGCAGGGCATTTGCTCGCGCCTCCATCTGTTTCCAGTGCCTTTTATCCTCAATAACGCCAATAATCGCCTTGATTATGTTCGCCATAACTATCCTCCTTCAATACATTAATCTTCGACGCAACAAACTTCCATTTCTGCCAAAATGCATCCAATTCCTTGCGCCCTGCGTCGTTCAGCACAAACAATTTCCTTTTCGGACCCATGTCAGATGCCTTTTTGTGAACATCGACCAGCCTGCCTTTTTCAAGGCGCAGAAGTATCGTGTAGACCGTTCCATCCACGACGTCCGTAAAACCTAGCGATTGAAGCGTGCGCGTAATTTCGTAGCCATAAGTTTCCCCACGACTAATAATTTCAAGCACACAGCCCTCAAGCACGCCTTTCAACATCTCTGTAATGTTTTCCAACCATTCCCTCCTTTTTATCACTACTACTATGTCGCCACTACTGTATCGCCACTATGGCAACAGCGTGCAGTAGTCGGTGTTACTGGTATGCAGTATTACTTACTACCACTGTTAATAATTGTAGCATAGATTTGAAACGCTTGCACAATATGAAAACGCGATGAAGCATTACCCGTTAACTTGCCATGTCCATGTCCATACACATCGTGGACAAAAGTGAGTATACTCGATGGACGCTAATCTCCTAGTATAATAGATGTTGTATCTGTAAATCTATTAGAGAAAGGAGATGCCTATGAAAGGCA
>JAISFQ010000123.1 GCA_031263495.1 Candidatus Nutricula glyptotermitis | reverse complement strand
GGAGCAAGTGAAAGGATTTATAAATGCCAGTTGACCCAGATTTACAAGCAGCAGAAGCGGCTGCTAAGAACATACCAGAGTGGGGCTCAGATAGCAGTCATGCTGCTGGCACTACATATAAAGACGGTTCAGAGGTTGGTGAGCACAAAAGTATAACCATGACATTGGAGATAGGGCGGTTCACTTCGCACTTCGCTTAGGATTCGGAATTCATTTCATTCATACTTCTATAGCGCTAGCGTCAGCGTACACTTCGGCTAGCACCTCGTGCCAGCTGGGGTTGCGCAAGAATCGGAATTCGCCTATCGGCTCATGCTCTGATTGCTCACGCTACGCGTTCGCATTGCTTGGATTTTTCAGTATGAAAAATCCAAGCCTCTGCTGTAAAGTTACTTTTTGTTTAAGAGTTACATTGCTTAAGAGTGGCTTGGCAAGACACAGCCAAGCCTTAGCGCAACTTTCAAAAGAACGAGCGCAAGCGAAGTTGTTTTGAAAGTTGCGGAGTAAAAGCGTGAGCGCATGCGAACTCCGATTTGTACTTAACAGCAGAAAGTGCAAATGCCTTTAATCGCATTGCTACGCAATAGGGGCGAACGGGGTCAAATGCTCATTCGCATTTTCCTCCGTTCACGTTCTCCTGTTTAAGACCCCGCATCGGAGTGCGGAATTCTGAGTGGGAGTTGTGCGGAATCTGCCTTTCGAAAACTGTACGTTACGTACAAAGAATACAGATTCCGTGTCGCGCGTTTCACTTGCTCCGTAACTCCAAAGAGTGGTGCGTACGTGCTATAATTAAACTATGCAATATGAAGTCGTAGTGATTGGTGCGCTGAATAGGGATGTTGGCGGTAAGTCGGATGGGCAATTGATACCGATGGACTCGAATATCGGCAAGGTCAGTGAAACACTTGGCGGTGTTGGGAATAATATCGCGCAGAACTTGGCGAATATGGGCGTTAGCGTGAAGTTCATTGCGCCACTTGGTGATGATGCGTTCTCTCAGTATGCGTTGGGCCGGTTGGAAAGCATCGGAATTGGCATGTCAGACGCACTTATTGCCAAGAATCAAGGTTCTGCAACTTATCTGTATGTGCTTGACGATACTGGCGAAATGCAGGTCGCGATTAATGACATGGGAATCGTAAAGTTATTGACGCCTGAGTTCCTTGCGACCAAACTTGATACTATTGATCAGGCGAAAGTTATAGTAATTGATGCAAATTTGACTGTCGAAACCATTAAGTTTATCGCCGAAAACGTCACTCAGCCGATATTTGCAGACCCAACTTCTGTCGAAAAAGCAGAGCGCATGCAACCAGTGCTAGATAAAATTCATACACTTGCTCCGAATCGCATAGAAGCGCAGCATTTGACGGAGATTGAGACAAATGACCTCGTGCCAATCGCAGATAAATTGCTTGAAACGGGCTTAAAACGCGCAGTTATTACGACTGGTAAAGATGGTTGCTACATAAAAACTGCGAATGAGCAGGTGACTTCCAAGCCTGCAGGCGTAGTTCCAGTAAATGTTACAGGAGCAGGAGATGCGCTTACTGCCGCGCTTGTGTATGCATATCTGCACGACTTTCCACTTCAAAAAACCGCTGACTTTGCGTCAAGAATAGGTGCACTTGCGACTCAGAGTGCGAAAACGATTTCGGATGAAATTACGCCTGAAGTGGTGAAAAGTGTTATTGAAGAGTTAGAGTAGAGATTTTGTCGTTTGGAATAAGAAATAGCGCATAGTAATGCAGGGCATTGAATGGTAGTGTATAATTAATTATCAACAGTTTTAATACTGGCAGTTGGAGTAAGATGGAATCGATAAGCGATGTGGAGCACGCTGAAATACGCATGCAATGTCAAAAGTTAATGAACACTGATATTACTGCACCTGAGCAGGCAGTACAGTGGATGGGCGCGATGCAAGCACAGCATTATAGCATGGCGAAATTGGCAGTTGGCGTGAGAATTGAGGACGGAACGTTTGCGAATGTCGAAAGTGCGTTGCGTAGCGGTAAGATTTTGAGAACGCACGTAATGCGCCCGACTTGGCATTTTGTTGCTGGAGAAGATATTCGCTGGATGTGTGCGCTCTCGGAGAATAGGTTTAAGACAGCGGATGCGCAGTGGGACAAAGATTATGGATTGACACCGAAGATATATGCAGAGGTTAACCGTGTTATCGTAAATGCACTTACAGGAAACAACCACTTGACTAGGCAAGAGATTGCGGATGAACTTAAAAAACTCGATGTGATTGCCGATTTGCCACGCATGATTCGCCACTTTTGCAACCGCGCAGAAGTTGAAGGCGTTGTGTGCAGCGGTATTGACAGGGGAAACAAGCAAACTTACGCATTAGTTTCTGAACGTGCGCCATCCGCAAAGATGCTTGACAAAGACGAATCGCTGGCGACACTTGCCACGCGCTACTTTCAGAGCCACTCGCCAGCCAGTTTGGACGACTTTATTTGGTGGTCAGGACTGTATGTTCGTGACGCAAAACAGGCTGTTAATTCGATTCAACACGATTTACAGACCGTTGCATTTCATGAAAAGCAGTTGTTTATTCATAATTCTTGTTCTACTACGCACAAGTTGACAGGCGAAATTCATCTTTTACCTGCATTTGACGAGTATATAATCGCCTACAAGGACAGGGAAAGCGTTATTGTACCAAAGCACATGCCAAAAGCGTTCACCAAGAATGGCATATTTCAGCCGATTATAGTGATGGATGGTAAACTTATCGGCACTTGGAAAAAAGTTATGCGTCGCGGGCAGCCTGAAATTGCACTTTCATTTTTCGCGCGCAACAAATCGGGGGCGAGTAAAGTGCAGATAGAAAAAAGTATGCGAGAGGTTTTGAAGTTTTGGGGCGAGTAAAGCATGCAATTTAGTTTGCAATACTGTAAACTTAATTCTGTGGTAATCGAAAAGGTGGCGAGTGAGTGATTATGGAAAAACGTTTTAGCAGCGAAAACGTAATGATTTATGCGTTATTTGCGTTTTATTTGTTCGTGCTTACTTGGGCGATTCTATGGAAGTTTAATGTGCCATATATCGGCGATGGCACGGAACGCGTGATTAATATGATACCGTTTCATGCAAACTCAGACTCTGAAATGCGTTTTAATGTCTTTATTTTCATACCATTCGGCTTTTATATCTCTGCAATCACATCAAAACCTGCAGTTGACAAGCAGATTCTTATAACTTTTCTCACTAGCACCGCGTTTGAAGCACTTCAGTACATTTTAGCAATTGGACGTAGCGATATAACTGACATTATACTCAACACTTTTGGTGGCATTATTGGCATATTAGCGTTTTCCCTGACGACTGCACTATTTGGCAAGCGCACATGCGAAGCACTGTTGATTCTTTCTATTATTATTACCGCACTCTGTCTGCTAGTTGTGGCGTTTTTTATAATGTTCGTGAAGTTTGTGTAAGCAGATGGAGTTTATGTTTAGAATGCGGCCTTGAAACTTATAATATACCGACCATTGGTACGTTAACCTGCTAAACACGCATTTATTGAGCGTGTAATATAGCATACCGACCGCCGGTAGGGTAACTATAATTAATAATTAATAATGAGTAAGGAGTAATGAGTAATGAATAATTGGGAATCGGAGTTCGCTACGCTCACGCTTTTATTTTAAGATTCCGCATCACGCTACGCTTCGTTTCGCGGTGCGAAATTCAGAATAAGAGTATTGCGTGAAACGCGCGAGGGACTCAAATGGCGGTGCATATTTGCCAGCACGACAATCCGTTTTGTGGTATACTTATTAATATGTGGTTAATAATTCTTGCTATATTAGTGATTGCGGTGTTTGCTGCTGGAATATATATCGTTCCGCAACAATCAATTGCTGTCGTTGAGCGACTCGGTAAGTTTCTCAAAGTTTCGGATGCTGGAATCCATATTCGCATACCGTTTATTGACGTTATTAAGGGCAGAGTGACTCTTAGGGTTTCGCAGTTGGACAACATTATACAGACTAAAACTAAGGATAACGTGTTCGTGCAGGCTAAGATTTCTGTGCA
>JAISFQ010000105.1 GCA_031263495.1 Candidatus Nutricula glyptotermitis | reverse complement strand
TTTTAAACCTCTATCTTTTTTCAGCTTGCTTTACCCATACTAATACAGTATCATAACATCCAATACCTAAAAGAGTTGCTATATTCTTAGCACAATCAACCCTAGATTTATGTTTCAGGACGAGTAAAGCATAAACATATCAATAGCCTCACTCTTTATTTCTGCCAGATACTTACTTTGGACTTTTGTTTACCTTTGTAAACACTTCATCTTTGTTCTTCATCAGAACCTCCTTACCTTATAATTATAGCACAGACGTAACTCTATATCAACAGTGGGGCGGTTCAAACCAAAAGAAAACTTGCCATCAGCTGAATGCCCCGAAAAAATATCTGCAATTTCAATCAGTTTTGCAAAATATCCTTTTCTGCTTAAGGTGGTAGAATCAGCATATTTTCTTATTGTGTTTTTGTCCATTTCATTTAACGCTTTTTCTCCACTACGAAATGCTTTTTGTAAAACCGAATCAACCTCTCGAAAGTAATTCAATAAAATTTGGGTGTTCTCCTTGCAATCACAACTTCTAGAAACCCTGAGCTCTTCTTCTCAATCTGTTCGCACCGTTTTGAATACTCTTTGCCAATCTAGAAAAAACTTACTCATCAAATTTTCACCCCTACGCTCGCGATATCTGTATATTGCTTCAAACGCCTTAGCAGAAAATAATTGACTTCTTTCGCTCATATTTTACTCCATTTCCTTACACTCTGCTTAATAACCACTCCTTCTCCGCAATTTGGTTCAAGAAACTTTGATTCAAGGCGTGCGCATTCCTCTTTTACGCCATGCAAATTAAGCATGCTTTCCACAATCCAGTCAGGAGTAAACACTTCTCCGTGCTGCCTAACTCGCTCCTTAGACTTTACGCCACTTCTCGCCGTTTTGGTTGTCATTATCAGTTAATAGTATATCACAGTTCGCGGCGGTAAGTGGCTATGCGAGTTTATTCTATTTCAGTTAATCCTGTGCAATCAAACAAATCAACATCTAACGGCACTTCTTTTTGACAATACGTACGTAGTATTTCTAGTTCGCTTTCATTATCCCATTTATCGTAATTCGCGTAATAATCTCTCGTGTCTTTATCAATTTGCTCTTGGATTTCTTCTAGCGCATCACGTGTGCTATCGTCAACGCCGTATAGTCCTGGGAGTTCTGTTGTAATATCACGATCTGATCTTTCAGGGTGATAATCATAACTTGGCAATTTCTTAATAAGTTCTACAACATAGTCATTCACTACTGAAGGTCGCAAACTATATGGATAAGGCTCTTTAGAAAGCGTATCATGTGTTATTACATAATCCCTATCTTCATCCTTTGATCGCTTAAGCAATTCTAAAACGACTGCGCGTAATTTACCCATATGTTCATTATCGTGGGCAGTGTCTACAAATTCAAAGTCTACATCCCACAATTCAAAAAAAGCATCCGATAGATCATACTCTGACATCTCATCAGCGTGTATATTACTGGGCGTAATCTTATCTGTAATCTTGCATAATAGATTAAGTGCTGTTTTATCTATTAGTTGCGCACCTACGAATACAGTGTGAAGCAATATGTTTATCGCGTCACCTGTGCAGTCACGCAACCCATTGCCCCTTGGGTTCTGAATCATCTCGTTTTGCATACACGCATAATCGAATGTTTGCAACTCGTGCGTAATTTTGTCATCACCCATCATTTCCAGCAGCCGTATATCTTTTGTATGCACTGCATAATAAAGTTTTTCGGCATCCGAACATTTTCCTACGTAGCCATACCCTAGTTTCCAAATATCAAGAATGTGCATTCTTACCTTCCTGTTTGTTGTCTTTGTCTTGAAACATAACTAAATCTGGGCAATCTTTGTCCACGAATACTAATCCGCGGTTAAATATTTGTGCCAGCTCTGTAAAAGTTTTATTGCACTTCTTAATAAACATTTCTTTGTTAGGCGTATCAGCAATTGCCTTATCCAATGTATCGATGCAAGATTTGTCAAGAGTGAGTGCCTTATCAAACTCGTATTCAGTAAGTCCATTTTGCATTGAAGCTCGCCTGCTGCATTCTATGTCAATGTTTTCATATAAATATGCACCACTAGCAGGAAAATCGTCTCGCCAACTATCGTTATATCTGCGTCGTATTGCGTTTGCTCTTGCCCACATTCCTATATTAAATCTCAGTTCAAATCGCGTTTTTGATAATGGATCTTCTGCTATTATTGTAGCACCATGATATTTTTCGTCCGCACTTTCCCAAAAGTCTTCAAAAGAGAGTTTTCCATATGCTCTGTTCTGGAACATTCTATATATGTCGTCCATTGCAGACGCGAATCCTTCATTTGTAGTTGATAAAAACGTATACCTAACTTCATCATTGCCAGCATACTTTTCACCTCTACCTTCTTGTACGCGCACTTTTAGCATATGTGCTTCCTCGCTTTTAATCCTAGAAGCAAAACCGTCCAATATCATTCCTGTCGCATTTGCGATTTCTATCATATCTGCAGATATTCTAGATTCTGCAAAAATGGCACGATTGCGTATTTCTTTCACATCAATACCTATTCCCTTAAGCCTTTTTACAACTCTCTCGTACGCGCTCATCTGCTCATCGTTTTTAAACTTAAATCTCAACCCTGCTTTAAACATTTCTTGAAGTTGTCCTCGCGCTTTCATTCTCTTATAGTCAGTCGCAAAAGGATTCTCGCCTTCGCTACCTTTTGTGATGTCTCTACTCTCTTCAGATATTATGTCAAGTATAACTCCTTTATAAAACTGTGCTTCTGTTAATCCATTTATGGCAGATACAACTCTACTTTGAGGAATGTCTATATCTTCATGCCATAAGTCTACTCTTTTCATTCCTACCATTAACCCACGTTGTCTATGTTCCATTTTTGACTCTCGTGCAAATTCTCGCAGAATATCTATCAACCTGTCCTTATTTAAATCACCAAATAATACATCATCAATGCGCTGATCTACTATATCGTAATCATCGCCAAAGTACTCATCGCTAGAAAGCGTCCTCATTCTTTCAAGTTCATCTATTACGTCTTCGCCAAGAACTTTTCCAAAGTGCTCAATGTCTGCAAGTGTATTCATCTTGTGCTTTATATCATCCACGATTCTAACCTTAGCAGAAACTGGAATTTCACTACCAACAAACATCAATCTAAGTCCTTTTGCTTCCAAGTTGTTCAACCCTGAAAACGCTTCTTCTACCTTCGCAGCAGCCTCTCCGTCAGTTTCCCAAGGCACTATAAGCGCATTTTCTGTGCAAATCTTTTCTAACTCTATACCTCTAATAAACTCGTCTTCGGTAAGACCGTTAGCAATCGACGCGTGCTTACTGCGTTCTACGTCAACCTCCAATGAACGCAATACATCTTCCACACTTTTATTAGCCATAATTAATCATTTTACACTCTCTCAGCATGCAATACAATAGCATCACAATCTCTCTCGCAGAAATAATACTATAATTACACAGAACAAACGTTTATGTTAAGATTTAAGCCCATTTTTCTTAACATAAAGTCACTTCGCTTTCCATGTTAAGAAATTTCGTAATAAGGAAGCGCATTTTGAGTTATATTAGGATTTAAGCCCAAAAAACGGAATAAGGAACTGTGCTTTTCCAATTCGCCAGGCAAATAAATGCCAACTCCAACGTCTCACCACGCTTGTTCAAAGACTTTGCTATATAAAATGCTACTTAAGCTTATTGATGTAAATCAAATTTACTTCATTCTCATCACCCCCCCCACACCGCCCACATTTTTGTGCTAAAATATTTATAGACGTTTTGCGATGTATGCATTGCATGTAACGTAGTATTGTTGTATAGGAGGTGTTAAGTGTATACTGCTTGTTTTTCGTGCTCAGTCGCTTATCCTGCGCGTCCGAAAGTTGAGGATTAGGCAAATGACAACACCTCAAAACGCAACGCCATTTTTGATTCAGAATCGCCGATATATTGGCAACAAACATAAACTTAGCGATTGGATATTTGAAAACATTACTGCGCATTGCACAGGAAGTGTATTTTTTGACGCATTCGCAGGAACAGGAGTAATCTCGGCTGAAGCCTTAAAGCACTATAACAAAGTCATTTTGAACGATTTTCTACGCTCAAATTATGTTAGTTATCAGGCATTCTTTAATTCCGAAGACGCAGATGAGAGTTTTTTGCATTCCAAATTGGCAGAATACGCTGAACTAGTTCCAGAGCATCTATCCGAAAACTATTTTGAGGAAAAGTTTGCAGGCAATTTCTTTACTCAAAATTCCGCACACATTATAGGTCACATAAGAGACGATATAGAAAAGTCTGCCCAAAAGAACTCTAAGGAATACTTCTTTTTGCTTGCATCATTAATTTACTCTGCGGATAAAGTCGCTAATACAGTTGGACATTATGAGGCATTTTTGCGAACCGGTCACACAAAGCAAGAATTCAAATTCAAGCCCATTAACCCGCTCAATACAAAAAACAACGAAGTTGAGATTTATAGAAAAGACACGAACGAATTGGCAAAGTCAGTTGTTTGCGACGTTGCGTATATCGACCCTCCTTATAACTCTCGCCAATACAGCAGGTTTTATCATGTCTTGGAAACGCTTACCAAGTGGGATTTTCCAAAACTTTCGGGCACTGCACTTAAACCCCCACCAGAAAACATGAGCGAATATTCCAGATCCAGTGCCACTAAGACATTTGAAAATCTTATTCGCAATCTGAATGTAAAATACATAGCAGTTTCCTACAACAACACCTATAAATCCAAAAGTTCATCATCCAAAAATAAAATAAACCTAGAAACAATTGCGGAAATATTAAGTAAGCGAGGCGAAACAAAAACGTTCAGCGTTCCATATAAGCACTTTAATGCAGGAAACACACACTTTGACAATCACAAAGAGTACTTATTTATAACGGAGGTAAAATGACGAAAAACACTAAGAATGTAGGAATGCGCTCGCCGTTATTCTATGTAGGTGACAAGTATAAATTGATGCCGCAATTAAAAGCCTTGTTTCCCGAAAACATAAACACATTTATAGACCCGTTCGTCGGAGGAGGAAGCACTTTTTTGAATACGCAAGCGAACAAATACGCATTAAATGACCTTGACCGAAACGTGATAGGATTGCATGATTATTTATTCGAACAGTCACAAAACGCAAATGATTTACTTGCTGCTCTGTTTGAAGTTATTGAGCACTATTCTTTAACCTGCTCACTTCAAGGCAAAAGCGTTCCCGATGAACTAAAAAGAAGGTTTAAGAAGACTTACTATGCAGTTGCGAATAAAGATGCATATAACAAAATGCGTAGTGATTTTAATGGCAATAAATCGCGAACTAACTTGCTATATTTGCTGCTTATATATGGCTTTAATCACATGATACGCTTCAACCGCAATGGCGATTTTAATTTGCCAGTAGGTAATGTTGATTTTAACAAAACAGTCAAACTTGCACTCCTAAACTATAACGAATTCGTCAACGTAAACAAAGGCAATGTGATTAGGAAAAGTCAAGATTATAAGGAGTTTTTGCAATCATGTGCTATTAGTAAAGATGATTTTGTGTACCTTGACCCGCCATATTTAATCACGTTTGGCGAATACAACAAGTTTTGGGGCGAAGAGCAGGAAAAACAACTGTATGCGTTTCTTGATATTCTTACACACGCAGGCATACGTTTTGGCTTGTCAAACATGGTTACGCACAAAGGCAACACAAATGAAATTCTTACTAAGTGGATGGCGAGATATAATGTATTTGAGATAAAAAGCAATTATATAAGTTTTCACGACAATACAATAAAAGTTACATCAAGGGAGGTGTTTATTACGAATTATGGCTAAGAGAGAACTTAAACCATTGTCATTTAGCACTACAATACGAAACCCTGAGCGAATACCAATTTTTCTAGAATGCATAGCACCATATGATGGACGATTTTTAACAGATGAAGTAGCAATAGATGTTGCAAGGTCTGTGATTTCTAAAAGAGTGTATAAGCCTATTACGGCGCTGAAAACGGATGACACTATGCGAAACAAGTTTAATGATACGTCCTACGAATTTGACAACACCGAGTTAGACTGGATGATTGAAAACGCGCCACAAAACCACAAAGAGAAAGGCTTTAGCAAAGGATG
Organism: Candidatus Nutricula glyptotermitis; assembly: GCA_031263495.1. Classification (GTDB taxonomy): domain Bacteria; phylum Actinomycetota; class Actinomycetes; order Actinomycetales; family Bifidobacteriaceae; genus Nutricula; species Nutricula glyptotermitis. The sequence goes on along the minus strand of JAISFQ010000105.1, from coordinate 9,130 downwards.
GGCTTCAAGGTTTGACACTTGGTTTAAGATAATGAAAGAACTAGGTTTCGTTTATTACGCGATGAATGAGCAAGTCCAACTTTCCGAACTAGGAAAAGAATTGGCAAAGTACACTTCATATCTGGATTCGAGTATTGAGAATAGTCTATATGACGGCGGCGAATCGTTTAGGAACGCAATGTTAAATTCGATGGTTAAATATTGTAGGGCTAATCCGTATAGACGAGTAAAAAACAACAACCAACCCTTTACTCTTCTGCTCAGAGTTATATGCGGTTTGAAAAAACTGCTTGGAAACGAATATCGCGGGATTTATAAAAAGGAACTGTCCTTCTTTTTGTGTTGGCAAAACAATAATGCAGATGAACTCGCGACATTTATAGTCAATTTTAGAAGGGAAAATGGGTTACGCGCTAGTGACGAAGTTTATTATGAATAGTGCTTGCGACTTCTTGAATCAGACAATACTAAGCGATTCAAAATGTCTCATATACTTAAAGAAGGGCTAGATGATTATATACGAAAAATGCGCGCAACAGGCATTATTTCTCTCAGAGACGCTGGAAACTATGTTGACATAGACAGTCTGCAATCAAAAAAGGCAGATTATATCATCAAAACCTACTCTGAAATGCCTTCTAGTTTTGCAACAGATTTGGACTATTTCAAATACGCATCTGCTAAGGATGAAGAGCTATTTACTATTATCTCAGAATCGCATACCGAAAAAGGGAAAGCGCAATTGCTAGATAGATGGGTTGACGAATTGAGTCATGAAGCCGTTAGAAAAGAATTGATTGTATTAACGAAAGTTCATAATTCAAAAGACGAGTTACTAAAACTTATTCCAGCACCTGCAAGGCTTGAGTTCCTTATATCAATATACACTAAGCAATCTTTCCCAGAAGTCACGGTTATTCCGCAATACTCGATGGATGATGAAGGATTACCCCGCTCAACAGCAGCAGGAAATGTAGCAGATATAAAATGTTTTGAGAATAATAATGCAATTTTAATCGAAGTCACGATGGCGACTGGCAGAAACCAGACAGTGATGGAAGGAGGTCCTGTAGCTAGGCATTTGCGCAACGAGATAGCGAAAGAGACTGCAAACAGGAAAGTAATGGTTCAGTTTGTTGCACCATCAATCTACCCTGACACAAAAGAGTATTTTAGGTTTCTGAAACATAACGATAAGTTAAATATTAAGACAAAGTCGGTTCAAGAATACATAGCGTTTTGCGGCAAAAGCAGTACACTGTTTGAAAGTTAAAGGTTATTTGCCATCGCCCATGTCGTCGTCCCGCAAGTACTTCCCCTTGTCATCCCGTAGCGCGTGAAACGAGCGACACGGGATCCGCATCACTCTCGCATCACTCACGCTAGTACGAGAGCATAGTACGGCAACAGTGACTCGCCCTACACCTCATCACGCAATATCTTATACAAAAACGGAACGATACCTTCTTTGGACACGTCGCCCGCGATATATTGCGCGACGGCTTTGGTCTCTGAGAAGGAGTTTTTGAGCGCGACACCGATAGCAGCCCACTCCAACATCGTAATGTCATTCATGCCATCGCCAAACGCATAAGTGTTCTCGTGCGGAATGTTTAACCGCTTGCGAACAGGCTCTAATGCGCTTGCCTTCGATATATTATACGGCGCAATATCTAACCACTCATTCCAACCGATTGCGTACGAAATTTGCTCGAGCCCCAGTTCCTCAATCTTGTCCGCAAACTCACGCGTTTTGCCGTCGGGGTCATAAATAATCACGCGCGAAACGTCTTTTGCGTAAAGTTGTTCAAATGGCACAACTTCCTGATCAGCGCCAAGTTTGTGGTCTTCAACGTTCCTGTTCACAAGAAAGTGCGATTCGCCAATCGGCTCAACACCAACGAACGCGTCGGGCATATGCTCCATGACTATGAGCAGGAATTCTTTCGGACTAAATGACGCTTTACTTACGATATTATAGCCACTAGACGTGTCAGGCGCGTAGGAAATCGTAATTGCACCATTTGAGCACACCGCGAGATTGCCTTCTGGAACGCCCAAATCTTTCTGCACAGGCACGGTCAACACAGTCGGTCTGCCAGTTGCCAAAACCAGTTCGTGACCTGCGTCAACAAGTTTGTGTGCGACCTCGATTAGTTCCGGTTTCAGCACGAACGTGTGGTCAACAATTGTGCCATCGCAATCCATCGCAATCAACTTTTTCATAAAACCTCCCTTCGTTAGTTAATAATTAATAGTTAATAGTTAATAATTGGAATCGGAATTTGCGTACTTTGTGTGCCCATAATTAATTGTGAGCGATTAGCGAACACCAAATCTAATTATTAATTATTCATTATTAATTATTAATTTTTCCTTCATTTTCCTTCAACTTTTGCGTGTCCTTTCGCATTCGCACAAAAATCTTTTACAGGTTCGATAACTTCGAGTCCGCCCAAAAACTTTCTGAACGCTTTCGGCACGTAAATTGAACCGTCCTTTTGCTGGTGGTTTTCGAGAAACGCCACAAGCCAACGCGTGGTCGCGAGTGTGCCATTAATTGTGTTCGCTGTTTTGGTCTTACCGTTTTGGTCGCGATAACGCGTGTTCATGCGACGCGCCTGAAAAGTCGTGCAATTGGACGTTGATGTGAGTTCAAGATAGCGGTTTTGCGTCGGTAACCATGCTTCGCAATCGAACTTTCTTGCTGCTGATGAGCCTAAATCGCCTGCTGCTGTGTCGATTACGCGAAATGGAAGTTCAAGTTTATTTATCATCGCCTTTTCAAAGCCCAAAAACGCTTGATGCTCGGCTTCTGCTTGGCTCTCGGTCGCATATGAAAACATTTCCACCTTGTTGAACTGGTGCACTCTGATGATTCCGCGCACATCTTTGCCATGCGAACCCGCTTCACGGCGGTAACACGTAGAAATGCCTGCATAACGCTTAGTTCCACGCGATAAGTCAAGTATTTCGTCCTTGTGATAACCTGCGAGCGCGACTTCGCTTGTGCCTGTTAAATATTGCTCATCGGGCTCACGCATGCGATAGATTTCGTCATCGTGACGATCAGTAAAGCCTGCTCCACTCATGATTTCAGGTCGCACAAGAGTCGGCGTGACCATCGGCGTAAATCCGTTTTCCAGCGCATATTCGACGCCCATATTGATGAGCGCAAGTTCAAACCTGGCACCGATTCCTGTCAGAAAGTAAAATCTCGTGCCCGAAATCTTTGCGCCACGCTCAACGTCTATCGCCTTTATGCCTTCGCCCAGTTCCAAGTGGTCTTTTGGCTCAAAACCTTCCGCCTTAAAATCGCGCTTATTGCCTACGGTCTCCAAGACATTGTAATCTTCCTCGCCACCACTCGGTGCACCCAGTATAACGTTCTGAATCAGTGAAAGTTTGCTTGTGAACTCATCGCGTGCCTTGTCAGACGCTTCTTTTGCCTGCTGAACTTCACTTGCCAACCGTTTCGTCGTCTCGATAATCGCCTGCCGCTCACTCGCTTCTGCCTGACCGACTTTCTTAGAGACCGCATTCTGCTCCGCACGCAGTTCCTCGTATTTCTGCAACAAATCACGCTGCACCGCCTCAAGTTTTACCAGTTCATCGACGGCTTTTGGATCTTCACCACGCGCAATTTGACTCTCCCTGATGCTCTCAGGACTCTCTCGCAATATTTTAACGTCTATCATAGTTTAATAGTTTACACTAGTTTCGTCGCAAATGCCACCCTCACTTTCCTAACCCCACACTCCACTTCAGAACCGCACCACAACTCCACCTCAGAACCCCGCACTACTCCACCATTCTGAATTCCGCATCACGCTACACTCCGTTTCGCGGTGCGGAATTCAGAATAGAAGTACTGCGCGAAACACTTCGCTATTCCGTTGTGAAGTACAAATTCGCTATCGCTCACACTCTAACCCCGCAACTTTCAAAACAACTTCGCTTACGCTCGTTCTTTTGAAAAGTTGCGCTTAGGCTTGGCTGTGTCTTGCCAAGCCACTCTGCTGCAGAGTAACTCTTAAACAAAAAGTAACTTCACAGCAGAGGCTTGGATTTTTCATACTGAAAAATCCAAGCAATGCGCAAGTCGGCGGGCACGTAGTGCACGCTGACGCCAGCGCAATAAAAGTATGAATGAAATGAATTCCGAATCAAACGCACTGCGTGCAACGCAGCGCAATAAAAGTATGAATGAAATGAATTCCTTTAATTGCATTGCTACGCCCTTTGTCATCCTCAACGGAGCAAAGCGAATTGCACGAGGATCTTAATTAAAAGTATCGGCGTTAGCCGATTCCATGAAACATTAATCTTTATGGAGTTCGCAATTTATAGGATGAGGTCAAACGCTATTCGCGTTTTCCTTCACATATTGTAAGATCCCCAGACATCGAGATAAATCTCGATTGCTAGATGACAAGAAGTACTCTTAATGCCACGCAGTACTTCTACTCTGAATTCCGCACCGTGAGCATAGCGAACGAGATGCGGAATCTTAAAACTAGTATGAGCGAAAGCGAATTCCGATTCCCAATTATTAATTATTAACTGTTAACTATTAACTAAACTCCTTACTCCTTACTCATTAACTTTATGGTGTATACTATTAACCATGCAGAACACACATGCGCCGAAAGTTGTGCTGACAATAGGCGGGCACGATTCTCGGTCAGGCGGAGGAGTTAGCACCGATTTGCAGGTGTTTAATAAGTGTGGCGTGTTTGGATATGCAGCATTGACTTCAATTGTGTCCATTTTTGACGACGAAGTGCGTGTGTTTCCAGTGCCGAACGATATTTTGCAAGAGCAACTAGATTCTGTGCTTCAAGCAACAAGCGAGTCACAAATTCACGCAGTTAAAATAGGTCTGCTTACCTCATTTGAGCAGGTAAGAGTTGTGCGCACTTTTGTGAAACAACTTCTGAAAACATCTAGTAGTAAACCAAAAATAGTAATAGATCCTGTACTTTCGATAAAAGAGGACACAGAGTTTGGTGAAAGTGCAGACAGGAGCGATGCTGTGCAATGGTATACACAGTTTGCCGAATTTGCGAATTTGTGGACACCGAATGCAAAAGAAGCGGAGTTGCTAGGTGGCAGAATTTACAAAACGCACACTTACGTCTTGGTGACTAAACCTCCTGTTGATACGCTATATAACGCACACAGACTCATCGTTCGCGCATACAGCACTGAAAAAATCGACACGCATAACGTAAATGGTGCAGGATGTGCACTTTCCGCCGCTATTACTTCAAACTTAGCACTCGGTAAAGGCATAGAAACTGCTGTTGCGGACGCTAAAAAGTTTGTGACAGAGGCGATTGAAAAAGGTGCATTTGGATCAGTTTGGGTGTAAGTTAGCGAATGGCTAGTCGTTCCGCTTAGTTAATAGTTAGCGTCTGAGCTTGCGTTTTGAAAAGTTGTAGCCCATAATGACTAACCAAACGTAACAAACAGTTTTCGGTAACATAAACATACCGACCGCCGGTATGTCTTTCGCAAATAACACTACAGGCAGGTAAAACACGAATGATAACGCCACCGCAAGCCACGCAAACTTGAAATCTTTATGCATACTTAGGTACTTATAAAGCAAAATAACAATTATCACACCGATTGCGACGAACGGAATGTTGCGATAAATCCCCCATGCAAGTGGCGCATTCTCTGAAAACCAATCGTTTTGTGGAAAACATAGCAAAACAATGCGAGTGATAGCCAGAAATACTATAATATTTCGCCAAAAGTTACTGTTTTGTACCCTACTCAGAGTGCATATGAAGTAAAACAACAATACATAAAAGATGGTCATCGTGAACGAAGTGACAAGTGTGCCAAATCCAAGTGCCACTGCGTTTTCGTTGCCTGTAATTGCTGCAATAATGCGCGGTATCAGGTGAAATGCATCGCCACCAACTAAGACTAATGTCATCACAGCAAATAATCGCGCACCTCTTTTCGTGCTTTTAAGTATCAAAACTCCGAAAATCGGCGTGACAACTAGATATGCAACGCAAAAAATCGCCTCCATTATTTGTCCCATACCGCTCCTTACAGTACTTATTGTACACTCAATTAGGATCAGATGTCAACAGCCACTACTCCACCTCAGAACCCCGCACAACTCCACCTCACTGAATTCCGCACTCCGATGCGGAATCTTAATTAAAAGCGTGAGTGATAGCGAACTCAATTTCTTGTTTATTTTGTGTTTTGTTTTTCTCTACCCCACCCGCCCACCCAAGGTTTATCCCTCGTCTGACTTTCTTTGCTCGCCTTCGGCTCGCATTACCTCCCACTTGTCACCACCAAGTGCACCCCCCGCTTGTCATCCCGCAAGCACCTCCCCTTGTCATCCCGCAAGCGAAAGCGATGCGGGATCTGCATCACCAAGAAAGCACATTACATCCCCCGAAGCCAGATCCCGTGTCGCGTTCACTTTGTTCACACTACGGGATGACAAATGTGTGACGTTTTCATTGTCCTTTAACATAACATTGACGCGCGTCAGAAAAGTGTGCTAGAATAATTATATGAAAGTAACGTTATCGCGCCTTGCAAAGAAGCAATTAAAACGCTTAAGTGCGGAAAACAGTGTGCGTGTAGGTGTTGCTTTGGGAAGGCTTGCGAAGGATCCGCCTGAGGGCGATATCAAACCTGTGCGCAAAATGCCAAGAGTTTTCCGTTCTAGAGCAGGTGACTATCGTATTTTCTTTGAAAAAAGAGTGACTGAGGTTTTTATTATAAAAATAAGACCTCGTGGACAGGCGTATAAGTAGGAGGTAACATGACGACTAAGGAATTTAGTATTATTGACCAGAGGCTTCAAGTGATTGAGACTATGTTGGAACGAGTACTTGGCATTGAGTACGTAGATGTGAGTGACGAAGAGCGTGCAGAGTTTGCCGACATAATCGCGGAATACGAAAGAGATCCATCGACTGGCACTCCGCTAGACCAAGCACTCGCTGAAGCAGGGGTTAGTATATAAAACTGGTAGCGTCCCAGTTTCTGTGCATTTACAATGACTTAACATTTAGTTCTGCTCTGCATGTTCTATGCGTAACGGTATCTTTGTTATTCTCATAAGCTCCTTGTCCTCTCGCAAGCGAATGCGATGAGGGATCTGCGTCAGCAAGAAGTCACATTACGTGCGAAGAAGCCAGATCCCGTGTCGCGCTCACTTCGTTCACGCTACGGGATGACAAGCAGGGTAAAGCGCGAGCGTTAGCGAACACAAACAAAGGAATTCACTATCGTTCATACTCTAACAGCGCTGGCGTATGGTTTCGCCTACGGCGCAACAATACTTGCGCATTGCTTGGATTTTTCAGTATGAAAAATCCAAGCCTCTGCTGTGAAGTAACTTTTATGCAAAAGAGTTACTCTGCAGCAGAGTGGCTTGGCAAGACACAGCCAAGCCTTAGCGCAACTTTTCAAAAGAACGAGCGAAAGCGAAGTTGTTTTGAAAAGTTGCGGGATTAGAGTGTGAGCCGTTAGGCGAACTCCGATTCGTACGTAGCGAAGCAGTACTCTTAATGCCACGCAATACTCTTATTCTGAATTCCGCACTGCAAAACGAAGTGTAGCGTGATGCGGAATCTTAGAAATAGTATGAGCGATAGCGAACTCCTTTAATCGCATTGCTGCGCAATACTTTTAATTAAGATTCCGCATCTACGTGCGGAATTCTGAGGTGGAGTGTGAGCGGATGCGAACTCCGCTTTGTACGTAGCAAGAAGTACCTCTTGTCATCCCGCAAGCGAAGCGATGCGGGATCTGCGTCAGCAAGAATATTACCGCAACACCCCACCTGCGCGTTCTTCGACTGCGGTTATAATGGTTTTGCGGAGTTCTGCGAGTTCTTTTGCGGTTAGTGTGCGGTCGGTGGCGCGGAATTTTAGGCGGAATGCGATGGATTTTTTGTCTGCGGGCACATTTTCGCCTGCGTAGATGTCAAAAACTTCTATTTCTTGAAGCAATTCGGGAACTGCGCTCTGAATAATCTGTTGCAATTTTAGTGCAGGAAAATCTTTTGCGACTACGAATGCATAATCTTCCTGAACGCTTGGGAACAGTGAAATTGCCTGCTCACGAACTGGTTTGACTTCGCCTAAGTGCGCGATGATTGCGTCCAAATTCAACTCAAATGCAGACGAACCTTTTGGCAGTTTCAGTTTTTGCGCCAACTGCGGTTTCAGTTCGCCTGCAATTCCTAGCACTTCGCCGTCATCAGTTACGAATGCAGCCTGTTTGCCTGGGTGAAACAGCGAGTAATCGTCAGTTTTTGCGATTTTAGCAGTTGCGTGGGCGGTTTGGAATGCTTTGTTGGCGAGTGCGATTGCGTGCGCGAACTGGTCATTAGCGGAATCTGCGCAGTCGGTTATGACAGCCCCAATCGTGAACGGCTGATTCGGTAAACCTTTTGTGATTTCTGCGAGTTCGGCGTCAGTTGGGCGAGTGGCGTGTTGCGATTTATACTGTAACTTTTTGTGCGACGAATTCGTGTAGACATTCGGGAGCGTGACTCTGCCGATTTCAAAAATGTTTACGCGCTCATTATTGCGCTTTACATTCATTTCCGCAGTTCTGAGCAGTGTTTGTAGTAACGATGTGCGCAAATACGGCTTATCTTTTGCGAGCGGATTGTAGATTTCGAGCAAAAACGTAAGTTCCTTTGGTAGTGCATTAAAATCTGCGCCATAAAGCAGTGGAAACGTATCTTTACCGATGAACGGATAAGATTGTGTCTCGACTAATCCCTGCTCAGTAAGCATATTCGCGAGTTTACATTTTGCCTGTTGTAGGCTAGAAATGCGCGCACCTAAATCAGGGTTTACGGCTGGCAAAGTGGACGGAATCTTGCTGTAACCATGCAATCTGCCAATTTCTTCGACCAAATCTGCCTTAATCGTGATGTCGGGGCGCCAAGTGGGCGGTGTGACTAGTAAAAACTCGTCTTTTGCAGGGTAATTCGTGTTTTCTGCAACTTTGCAACCTATTTCTTGCAGTATCTTTACTATCTCATCGCGCGAAACATCTACTCCGAGCAGGCGTTTTACCTCAGTAATCGGGAAATCGACAGGAACAGGTGGTGTAGTGTAATTTACGT
>JAISFQ010000092.1 GCA_031263495.1 Candidatus Nutricula glyptotermitis | reverse complement strand
GCGATTAATTATTAACTGCGCGATAGCGCAACAAGCGAATGGAATGATACAAGTCTATCTCTAAGAACAACTCGTAAGCAGAGTAGCGAGGTTAATCCGAGCAATAAAAGCATGAGGCGTAAGCCGAATTCCGAATCAACCGCACTGCGTGAAGCGCAGTGCAATAAAAGTATTCGCGAACGCGAATTCCGATTCCCGCGAGGCGAAGCCGAGCGCAACTATTAACTATTAACTGGCGCGTTGCGATTAATTATTAACTAGCGTAGCGTCTAGCCGAATTCCGATTAAAACGCACTGCGTGAAGCGCAGTGCAATAAAAGTATTCGCGAACGCGAATTCCGATTCTCCGCGAGGCGTAGCCGAGCGCAACTATTAACTATTAACTGGCGCGTTGCGATTAATTATTAACTGCGCGATAGCGCAACAAGCGAATGGAATGATACAAATCTATCTCTAAGAACAACTCGTAAGCAGAGTAGCGAGGTTAATCCGAGCAATAAAAGTATGAGGCGTAAGCCAAATTCCGAATCAACCGCACTGCGTGAAGCGCAGTGCAATAAAAGTATTCGCGAACGCGAATTCCGATTCTCCGCGAGGCGCAGCCGAGCGCAACTATTAACTATTAACTGGCGCGTAGCGATTAATTATTAACTAGCGTAGCGTCTAGCCGAATTCCGAATCAACCGCACTGCGTTTCACGCAGTGCAATAAAAGCATGTGCGAAGCGCGAAGTGGTTAAAAGTAAAAACTAAGTCAAACCTACCTGCGGTATATTTGACTCTCCACCACCTCGCTCCACCTTTCAAGCACAATCGGGCGTGAGACTTTTTGCGATGGCGTGAGTGTGCCGTCTTCGAGCGAAAACTCTTTTGGCAAGATTACGAACTTGCGGACAGATTCGGCGCGTGAAACGAGTTTGTTTGCACTGAGCACTGAACGGTTAATGTTGGAGCGGACTGCGGGATTTTGAGCAGCGTCTTCTAGCGACATGTCGTGGGGCAAATTGTTCTCTTTTAACCAGCCCACGAGCGCGTCGGGGTCAAGAGTTACGAGTGCGGAAATGAAAGGTTTGCGGTCGCCAAGCACGATTGCAGAAGCGACGATTTTGTTCTTTTCGATCTCGTTTTCAAGCGGTTCGGGCGTAACATTTTTGCCGCCAGCAGTGATAATTAAACTTTTCTTTCTGCCGATGATTGTCAGGAATCCGTCCTCGCTCAACTTGCCCAAATCGCCAGTTTTATAATAACCGTCGGCGGTAAATGCGTGTTTTGTAGCCTTTTCATCCTTGAAGTATGACGTAAAAATGCTCGGAGTTTTGATTAGCAACTCGCTGTCGTCCGCAATCTTGAATTCGACACCCGGAAATGGCACGCCGACTGTCCCGATGCGGTTGTAAGGAACTTTGTTAACTGACACGGGAGCAGCGGTTTCTGTAAGCCCATAACCTTCAAGCACTGTGATTCCGATGCCATTAAAGAAGTGGTTTGTGTTCGGATTTAATGGCGCACCACCGCAAACACAATAGGTCAACTTGCCGCCAAGTGCCTTTTTGAGTTCCTTATAAACCACGCGCGAATAGAGAAACCTTTTCAGGCGCAAACTGATTGGCACATTCGGTGTTTCAGGCACGTCAACTGCATATTTGCCCGACTGCACTTGATTAGTAACTGGCTCAATTCCAAGCATATGCGCATCGGCAGTCATAGTGTCAAAATCGTGCGTAATCTTAGAATAACGGACTGCGGTCTGCACAGCGTTGCGAAAAATCATGCCTTTGATGCCCTTACCTGCCTTTTGCGACGCGGCGTTGTAGACTTTTTCGAACACACGCGGTACGCCGAGCAAGAGCGTAGGGCGAATCTTGCGCAAGTCTGTGAGCAGGGTGTCTAGGTTTGCGGAAAGTGTAATGCATGCTTCGGACATAAATAAAGTCGTCACACAAAATCTCGCGAAAATGTGCGCGAGTGGTAAAAATAACAGTAACTTGCCTTTTGGATTGCCTAAAAGTTCTGGCAAATGGTCGTTCGCGCCTGCCGCACAAGTTACGAACGCGGTGTGCGTCAAAACTACTCCTTTTGGTCTGCCAGTCGAACCGCTTGTAAAGACGATTGTCGCGATATCCGCAGGTTGAATAGCCTTTCTGCGCGCAAAAAAGTCGGCATTCTTGACCAAAACGCCCGACGAAATGATGGAATCCAAACCGCCGTGGTCGATAATGTATATTTTGCGCAGATGTTTCAACTTGTCCTGCACAAATGTGACGAGTTTGTAAAGTTCCTCATTCTCGACAAACAGCAGCACAGCGCCAGTTTCGTGCACGATGTAGCGAATTTGTTCGAGCGACGAAGTTTCATAAATAGGCACTGTAACTGCGCCAATCGAAGTCGTCGCGTAGTCCAAAAGTATCCACTGATAACTCGTGTGCGACATGATCGCGACCTTGTCACCAGATTTCACGCCCTTCGCAATCAAGCCTTTCGCAACTTTCATCACGTCCGACTGCACCTGACGTGGCGTTTTATACACCCACTCGCCGTCCTGATTTTTGAACTGCAACATCTTGTAATCTGGCGTTCTGCTAGCGCGTTCGTCCAGCACGTCAGGAATGGTTTTGTCGTAAATGTCGTTCATAACTGCCTTTTCGTTACTCTTTTGTTGCGCTTTCTGATTGCTGTTTTGGCGCGTCAGACTTTGCAGCAGGTTTCGGTTTATAGTCCACACCAGCCTCTCTGCGCTGTTGAATCGTAATCGGAGCAGGTGCTTTGGTCATCGGGTCGAAGCCACTTCCAAGTTTCGGAAATGCAATCACATCGCGAATCGACTGCGTTTTGGCGAGTAGCGCGACGATTCTGTCCCAACCCATCGCAACTCCGCCATGTGGTGGTGCGCCAAATTTGAACGCTTTTAGCAAAAACCCAAACTTTTCGTCCGCTTCCTCATCTGCGATTCCCATCACTTTGAACACGCGTTTTTGCACTTCGCCGTCGTGAATTCTGATTGACCCACCGCCAATTTCGTTACCGTTACAAACTATATCGTAACCTGCGGAAAGTGCAGTTGCAGGATTTTGGTCAAACGTCGCCATTTCGTTCTGTTTCGGCGCGGTAAATGCGTGATGAACTGCTGTCCATTTTGAATTGCCTACTGCGACATCGTCATCAGTGCCCACTTCTTTGAACAGCGGAAAATCGGTGACCCACACGAATGCGTACTCGTTATCGTCCAAAATGCCCTGTCTACGCGCTATTTCTACGCGTGTCATGCCAAGCAAAGTCTGCGCACTTTCGCGTTCGCCTGCGCCAAAAAATATCGCGTCGCCATTTTCTGCACTCGTCGCTTCCTTCAAGCCATTTCGTTCTGTTTCGCTGATATTTTTCGCGACTGGACCCGTTAATTCGCCATTTTCGGACACAATTACATACGCCAAACCTTTCGCGCCACGCTCTCTCGCCCACTCTTGCCACGCATCAAACTGCCTTCTCGGCTGATTCGCGCCACCTTTCATTACGATTGCGCCGACATATGGTGCTTGAAAAACCCTGAACGGCGTCGCTTTGAAATAGTCAGTCAAGTCAACAAGTCGGTTCTCAAAACGCAAATCTGGCTTGTCAGAACCATAAAAGTTCATCGCGTCCTCGTAAGTTATTTTGTCAATTGGCGTTTTTATTTCATGACCGATTAATGCCCAAATGCGCTTCAAAACTTCATCGCCAAGTTCCATTACGTCGCTTTCCTCTGCAAAACTAAGTTCGACGTCAAGTTGCGTAAACTCAGGTTGTCTGTCTGCACGAAAATCTTCGTCGCGGTAACATCTCGCAATCTGATAATACTTTTCGAGCCCCGCAACCATTAACAATTGCTTGTACAACTGCGGAGATTGTGGCAACGCATACCACGAACCAGGCGACAAACGTGCAGGCACGAGAAAATCGCGCGCACCTTCGGGAGTCGAGCGAATGAGCGTCGGCGTTTCGACTTCCGTAAACCCGATAGAGTTCAAATACTCACGCGTTACTGCGTTTACCCTGCTCCGAAGCCTTAAAATGTCCGCTTCACGGCGCGTACGCAAGTCCAAGTAGCGATATTCTACGCGAAGTTTGTCGCTAATCTCTTCTTTCGATTCAAGCCCCCACGCGACTTGGAATGGCAGAACGTCCGCAGTGTTCAAAATCTCAATGTGCTCTACGTTAATCTCGATTTCGCCTGTTGGAATAGCCAAGTTTTCGTTACCATCAGGGCGCAATTCCACGATTCCTTCTACGCGGACGACGAATTCTGGACGCAACTTGTGCACCGTTTCCTCATCGTGAATCACAATCTGCGCAATTCCACTCGAATCGCGTAAGTCAAAGAACGCAACACCGCCGTGATCTCTGCGTCTATCAATCCAACCTGCTAAAACGACCTTTTTGCCAATGTCGCTCTTTCGTAAACTTCCTGCTTCATGTGTTTTTAGCATCTTTACCTTTCTATCACTTCCGTTTCTGCCTTGACTGACCAAATATTCCTGTCAGCAGGCACTTGTTCTCCTGTCACGATGTCCTTTACTGAATCATTGCCTGAATCATTGCCTGAATCGTTGCCCAAACCTGCACCATTTTCGCCTACAAACCAACAGTAACGAATTCCCAATTTCTCGGCGTAACGTATTTGCTTGCCAAACTTATCACTAAATGGGCATACATCAGTCGCAATTTGCCTGCTCCGAAGTGTTTTTGCTAGATCATCGGACGCATTTCGCGTCGATTCGCTGTTTACCAAAACCAAAACATCCGCAGGCGACGCTTTTTGCTGTAACTCACTGTCTGCGTTGTCAATTAAGAACGACATTAAGCGAGTTATACCTATTGACAACCCAATTCCGGGGTAACTGTCCTTGCCAAGCGCAATCAACTTTTCGTAATGTCCGCCCGAACAAATCGACCCAAACTTTTCGTGCCCATTGATAAACGTTTCGAACACTATGCCTGTATAATAGTCCAGTCCACGCGCTATTTTTGTATCAATTACTGCGTCAAAACCGTCGGCAGTAATCGCGTCAAGTTTGTCGCCCAATCTTTCAACTTCGTACAAAAGTTCATCGGTTTCTTGCATGCCATGCTTTGTGACGAATTCCTGCACTTTTTGCATAAACTCCTGCTTAGAGTGCGCAATAATCGCCGAAAAGTCCAAAATCTTTGCAGTTTTATCTGCACCAAGCCCAATTTCACTAAGCATTTCGTCAGTTTTTTGTGCTCCAATTTTGTCCAGTTTATCAATAACTTGCATCACAATCGCAACGTCTTTAATGCCAATCAACTTGTAATATGCTTCAAGCAATCTGCGATCGTTTATATGCATTTGGGCTTTCGGCACGCCTACTTTTTGCAATTCAGCGAGTATTTTTAGCAGAACTTTCGGTACTTCGGTTTCAAAATGCTCAGGCATAATGTTTTTGCACACGATGTCGATGTCCGCCTGCGTAAACTCCCTGAATCTACCCTTCTGCGGTCTCTCGCCACGCCAAACTTTCTGAATCTGAAACACTTTGAACGGAAACACCAGTTCATTGGCATTCGTGCGCACGTAATTTGAAAGTGGAACTGTTAAATCGAAACGTAAGGAATGTTTTGGCAGTTCGCTATCTTGCACATGGGCAGCGGAATTGTCTGCGAAATACTGTTGCAATCTAGTTAATGCGTAGATTTCCTTTGAGGTTTCGCCCTTTTGTAGTAGTGAATTAGTGGTTTGAACTGCGCTTGTTTCAATCTCTTGGAAGCCATGAAGTTTCGCAACATGCCTGAACGTATCTGTTATCTCTGCTTCAACACGCCTATCAGCAGGTAAAAGTTCCAAAAAACCCGAAATGTTATTCGCCACAGTCCAATCCGCCTTCGTCCTTTATGCAGTAAGCGCCTTTAACAATGCCTTTTTGCCGTCCAACTCGTCTTGCAGTTTCTTGACGCGCGACTTGTCTTTCTCGTCCTTAATCTTTGCTTCAAGTGACTGAATTGCGTCGTTCAACTGGGTAGTTATAGAATTTGCGCGTGCAATATATTCAGGATTCGTCTCTTCCCATTCGTTCTGCTCGGCTTTCTTAATCGCCTTGTCAACGTCCAAAATCGCGTTCTCGGTCTTGGCAACATCGGCGCGAGAAACTTTGCCTGTCTCGTCCCACTTTTGCTGTATAGCCCTAAACTTTTCGCGCGCAATACGTGCATTTTTCACAGGGAGTAATTTCCTCGCTTCCTTGATTAAAGCGTTCCTTTTCTCGAGGTTTGCACTCCATTCATCAGCCATTTCCTCGTCCGCCAAGTCTTTTGCATCAAAAAACATGTTCTGCGCCTCTTTAAACTGCCTCCAAAGCTCATCATCTTCGCGATACCTTGCGTGACCTGCCTTTTTCCACTTAGTCATCAAATCTGCGAACTTTTTTGCAGTATCGTCCCAATCGGTGCTTTTTGCGAGCTTTTCTGCCTGCTCAATCAGTGCTTCTTTCTTATGTTTCGCTTCTTCACTGAGTTCATCTAATTCCTTAAAGAACTCTCTACGGCGTTTCTCAAACTCTTTGCGCGCTTCAAACAGCCTGTCCCATAATTTTTCTTGCAACGAATCTGGAATTTGACGCGATTCGTCCTGCGTGTCACGCCATGCATCAATAAGCCCATTCATCTGTTCACTGAGTGGCTTCCATTGCGTGCGTGCAATTTTGCGTTTTGCTAACGATTCTGCCTGTCTAACAATGCTCTCCTTGACTCTAATCGCACGTTCTTTCATATTTCGGCGTTCTTTTGCATAAAACTCTTTTTGTGACGCGGCAAATTCCTTCACTTCCGCCAATTTTTGCGGTAACACCGACATATCGCCTATGCAAATTGGGTTTTTAATCGCCCGCGCCAAGTCTTTCAGCGACCTTTCTATATCTCTATCGGACACAACAGCATTTTTTAGTCTCGTCTGAAATGCGTCAAAAAGGCTCAATATGTCCAAATACCGCTCGATGTAAATATCCATCGCGTTATCTAAATCATCGCCCACATACTGCCCGATGTACTTCTCTGTACCATCTGTCAGCAGGTAAACGTTACCTTCTTCATCAACCTTTCCAAACTTCTTTGACTCATCATACAATTCGTCGCGTTCGGATCTGTTCTGCATAGCCTCTTGGCGAGGCCGGCTCTTCGCCATCTTCGGTGTCGGAATACTTGACATCATAATCTCCTAGTTTTTGTACTTAAAAGTTTACTACAAAAGCGGTGCATAATGCAAGTTGATATTTAATAGCGTGTTGTATGACGATAAAAACGAACTCACCTACTTGCCATCGCAAGCGAATGCCGCTGTGTGGTGGCAAGCCAGATCCCGTGTCGCGCACGCCAGTGCGCTACCTAGATGACAAGGGGTTGTGCTTTGCACTTTTGCGGGATGACAAACAAGGGTGCGTTGCTCTATTAGACGACAAGAGTAGGTAGGAAGTGCTCTGAGCTGGCTAGTATCGGGTAACCAGCCCAGAGCTTGAAAGGAGTAAAGTCTATTATCTGCTGAAGAAAAATTGGAATGGGTCAATAAATCCGAACTCGTCCTCGCTATTGGGCGTTTCTTCTTTTTCTTCCTCTTGTGGTTTAGGCTCTTCAGCGACTGCAGTAGCCAATTTCACATCAACTGCTTTGCTGTCACCATCTCGCACAAATGTGATTGAAACAGTAGCATCGGGTAAGTATTCACGAATGAACGCTACTAACGAGTATCCATTTGTAACAGGTTTTGAATCGATTGCGACTATTACATCGCCGACTTTGAGTCCAGACTTGGAAGCGGGTGTGTCATTTTCGACTTTCGTAATTTGCGCACCACTTCGAGTCACATTATCCGCCTTGACTGTCACATCTTCCATCATAATGCCAAGATATGCGTGCTCTGCTTTGCCATTTTCCTCAAGTTGCTTATATATGTTATTTACAGCGTTTGACGGAATTGCAAAACCTATGCCGATTGAGCCTGTCGAAGTTCCAGAAGTTGCAATTGATGAAGTGATTCCGAGGATTCTTCCGTCACCATCAAAAAGCGGACCTCCAGAGTTTCCTGAGTTAATAGCGGCATCAATTTGTATAGCATTTGTGACTGTCGTTTCTGATGATCCTGTCCCATCACTTGCTGCGACTGGTCGATTCAATGCAGAAATAATTCCTGTTGTAGCGGTGTTTTCGTAGCCAAGTGGATTGCCAACCGCCATCACTTGCTGACCAACTCGTGCATCATCCGAATTTCCAAAAACCGCTGCGGATAAGTTGTCAGGCGGATTTTTGATTTCAAGTAACGCGAGGTCAGCCGTCGAATCAGTGCCTTTAATTCCTGCTTCATACATCGAACCATTTTGCAATATCACAGTGACTTTTGCGTTTTTAGCGGCGTCAGCACCAGATATTACATGATAATTCGTGATTATATTGCCCTCTTTGCTGACAATCACGCCAGATCCGAGAGCAGTTCCATCCGATCCTTCGACGCGAATCGAAACCACAGTCGATGCTATATTTTTGCCCACTGCCTCCCAATTCGGCTGCGATGAGCTTGAACCTTGGACTTTTCCTGGCTCACCATAATCAGACACATTGCCCAAAGTCGCAATGTTTGCACTACTCGTAAAGCTCAAATTCATTACGCCAGTCGTCGTTAATACCAAAAATAGTGCAATTACAAAAACAGCACCAATTGCACCCGCAATTCCACCAACAAGCACACTTTTGCGCGACGATGACATGCTCTTTGCCTTAAACTGCGGCAATGGTCCAGTATTTGCTTGATATTCACTGCGTTCACCGAACTGTGGCTGCGGAACATCCTGAAATTGGTTTATAGGCGCGTGAAATTGGTCATCTTGAATTGGATATGTCGCGGTTGATTGTGGATTCCCCTCTGTGTAAGCATAATTTTCATGCCCATATGGAGTTGGAGCGTACTGCTCGTTCACTGGTTGAGCATAAATAGGTAGCGTAGCATCCGTTGGCTGTGGCACTGCTGGCGCATCTTGATTGTATGCTGGCGTTTCATAGTTCTGTGGCGCATTGTCCGCAGGTTGTATATGGTTTTCTGGTGCAACACTATTGTATGGTTGCTCTGGCATCACAGCAGGTATAAATCCCGCATCTGGCGTGAAACTTGCTTCCGCCTCTACCTTACTAGGCATCACGTCTGACTGCTCAACAGGCACTTCTGACAGCGTAACAGGTGAAAACTCTGCACTAGGCGCAACTTCTGCATCCATTTTGGACTTTTGCGCTACATCAGTTTGCGGCTCTACGCTTTGCGTCACATCACTTTCGCTTGGCACACTTTGCGCCTCCTGCCCACTTTCATTCCCCACTGGCAAGTCATTTTGTGGCTCATCGTCTAACGTTGGTTTGTTATTTTCGTCAGCCATAATATTCCTCCGTAATCTTTTACATATACAATATTACTCGCATTACCTTAAATTAAACTGAAAAAAGGTACTTCGCTGAAAACACATTTCTTAAGACTACAGGTGTGAAAATATTTTTTGCTTGTTCTAGGCATCAGCACCATTACCTCCACCACACCACTTACGTGGCTTAGGTGGAGATATGGCA
>JAISFQ010000055.1 GCA_031263495.1 Candidatus Nutricula glyptotermitis | reverse complement strand
GTGCAATCTGAACCGCATATCGGGCACTTGCGGACGGCTGCCGCGTTTGACATAATTCGCAGGTGGTTTATGTTTAAGGGCTACCGTGTGCATTTCGTGCGCAACATTACGGACATCGAGGATAAGATACTGATTAAGGCGCGTGAGCAGGCGATTGAATGGTACGAAGTGGCGTCGATAAATGAGCGAAAGTTCAATAATGCGTACGATTTTCTTGACATTATACCGCCCACTTTTGAACCGCGTGCGACTGCGCATATGCTAGATATTGAAGCATTAATCGACGAATTATTAGCGCTTGACATGGCGTACGTTACCGAATCGGGCAATGTGTACTTTAATACCGCTGCCTACAAAGATTACGGCTCACTGACTCATCAAACTGGCGCAGATTTGGAGTCTGACGACGAAAACCCTGAGAAATGTGACCAGCGCGATTTTGCACTTTGGAAGGTGTCGAAACCGCATGAACCCGAAACTGCCAGTTGGCGACTCAAATATTCCAAGGGCAGACCAGGTTGGCATATCGAATGTTCGGCGATGGCGATTAAGTATTTGGGCGATTCGTTCGATATTCACGCAGGCGGAATTGACCTGCGCTTCCCACATCATGAGAATGAGCAGGCACAAGCGCGTGCTGCTGGTCATCCGTTCGCGAATCATTGGCTACACAGCGCGTGGGTTACGGAAAAGGGCGAAAAGATGAGTAAATCGCTCGGAAATGGGCTTGGAATTCGTGAAGTTACTCGGCTTGCTGAACAGTACGAGGAAAAAAGCGCTGGGTTGGTTAGTGCAAAACTCCTGCTCCGCTATGCATTATCTAGTGTACATTACCGTTCGACGCTTGAATGGGGTGCGGATGTTTTGGAGGACGCATATCAATCGCTGTTACGTATTGCCATTTTCTTCGATACTGTAAAAGACTTAGCAGCAGTTCACGGGTCGGTTATTGACCTGTTTCGTTCGTATACGCGCGATGCATTAAAGACTAGCATTTTCGATTTAGGCGCGAAAAACGTCATCAAATCGCCCGAAAACTTTTTGGATTCCGTCGTCATTCCGCAAGAGTTTATCGACGCAATGGACTCAGATTTCAACATTTCGCGTGCAATGGCTGTGGTGTTTGAATATGTCAGAAAAGGCAATAAGTTATTGAAAACCGACTTTACGGAAGCACTAAAAGTCTCATTTAGCGTACACCGCATGCTCGAAGTGCTGGGATTCAAGTTTGTACGCGCGGAAAATACAGTTGCCAAGCGTGAGCATGAGATTTTGGACGCACTGATTCGCGCGAAACTTGACGAAAGGTTGCAGGCGCGCACGAATCGCTTCTATGAACTTGCCGATAAAATACGCGATGAACTGCAAAAACGCGGTATAACTTTGAAGGACACGGCAGATGGCACTGATTGGAGCATTAAAATGTAGTACGTGATTTAGCGCATGCATGAAATTAGGTAACAGATGGTAAAGGCAAAAAAAAGAGTGAAGGGTGACACGCCAAAAGCGACGGATCGCGTATATCACAAGGCGTATAAGCAGGCAGAACGTGCGAAAAATAAGGAACGCGGCAATCGCAGGCAATCGGCAATCAAGCGCACACAGCAGACGGTCAAAAAGCGCACGGAAAATGCCAATATAATTTACGGAGTCAACCCTGTTTTCGAAGCATTGGAGTCGAGAGTTCCTGCTCAGAAACTGTATTTGTTGCAGAATGCCACGATTAACAAAAATCTCGCGAAAATACTCACTTTTACTGCCTCACTTGGCATTCCAGAAGCGCGCGTCAGCAAGTTTGAGTTGGACGAGATGACTGGGAACGGCGTTCATCAGGGCGTCGCGTTGGCTGTAAACAGTTATCAATATCTACCACTTAGCAAGGCACTTACGAACGCAGACTTAATAGAGAAAAACACCAATAAAAAGCCTACTTTTATCATGCTTGATTCGATTACTGACCCGCAAAACTTAGGCGCGATAGTCCGTTCTGCAGCCGCATTCGCAGTTTCTGGAGTTATCATACCCAAAAACAACGCTGCCGAAGTCACGCCCGCAGTTTGGAAGGCGTCAGCAGGCAATTTGGCAAAAGTTCCAGTAATTAAAGTGACAAATTTACATAGCACACTGGAAACTTTGAAAGAGCATGGTTACTTCGCAGTCGCGATGGACGCAAAAGCCGATGTTGACATAAAAAACACTGGGTTTGCAGGCGAAAAAGTCGTACTAATCATGGGCTCAGAAGGCGCAGGTGTTTCGCGCTTACTCAAAAAAACTGCCGACATCATCGCGTCCATCAACACACCAAGCGTGGAATCGCTAAACGTCTCGGTCGCGACTGGCATTGCGCTGTTTGAGTTGTGCGGGTAGATTTAAGTTTTGCCTGTAAAGGTAGCGTTTCAATTTCTGTGGGATTTATAAATCGCTCGTTATTCCCTTACGTTTAGCAAAGTATTTACTAGTTTGTTTGTTGTATTTCATAACTTGTAGTTTTAGTACTGCTTCGCTTCCTATTTTGCTCCAAGCCAGACCGCGCATCTTTAGCCGTCTTGATATCATCAGGTCTACTCCTTTCTCTATATGTCCTGAGCCATGCAGCCCTACTAACTTATGGTTGTTTATTTGTTCTAAGTTGTTTGTTATGTATGTTACTAGCTCGTCTTTCTTGCTTAGTTTATCTGTTGTACAGTTCCAGTTCACAACAATGTCTAGTAGTTTATTAGCGTTGTATGC
>JAISFQ010000036.1 GCA_031263495.1 Candidatus Nutricula glyptotermitis | reverse complement strand
ACCATACGCCAGCGCAATAAAAGTATTCGCAACGCGAATGCCGATTCAAACGCGGTGCGTGAAACGCAGCGCAATAAGAGCATGAGCGAAAGCGAATTCCGAATCTTAAGCGAAGCGCGAAGTGCAGGAGAACGCGAATGAGCGTTCGACCCCATCCGAATTTATTAACTATTAACTAACCTCATTACTCATTACTCATTACTCACTATTCACTATTCATTACAAAATCTAAACGCGTACCCCACTTATGCACGAAAATCTGAATTCGTACACACGCAGATAGTAGAAGCGTAATCTTTTAAGTATGAAAGATAAGTTGTTAGATATAAAGTTTTTGTCGCACCATATTCGTTATATAGCGATTGCGTTTTTGCTTGCGATTGTGTTCGTGACTGTGATTAACTTGGTGTTTGCCGAAAGTTCGGACAAAGAAACGGTGATCGTTGCTGCGAAGGACATCGAGATTGGAGCAGTTATCGGCGAGGATGACGTGAAAAGTGTGAAGGTCAATAAGGCAGTCATTCCTGATAGTGCAGAAGATAAAAATGTGTTGATAGGCAAAAAGACAGTCGTTAAGATATCGAAAAGCGAGATAATTACGTTTAACCAACTCGCGGATAGCATTTTTGCGAATGTGCCTGAGGGAAAAGTTGTGATTGAAGTGCCAATTAAAAATCTTGGCGCGACTGTTTTGTTCGTGGCAGGCACGAAAATAGACTTACTTTCTGCTGATAAAGACAAACCTGCGTATTTGGCTAGAAGCGCAACAGTTTTGCCAAATGTTACGAACAAGGAGTTTGGATCAGAAAGTGTCAAAAAGTTAACACTTGCCGTTGATGTAAAAGAGGCGGAAAGTATCGCGCTTGCAGGAGATAAAGGAGTATATCCAGTGATATTGAGTTAATGCGCTCTTTACAAAAGTGAAACGCAATTTGGCGTCTGACCTCGTGGAAATACTCCGCGGAAATTCAAAATGTAACATTTGTGAAAAAGTTGCATTCAAGTTTCAAACGTGGTAAACTATTATTATTGGTGTGATGTAATATCGCACAACGGAAGGTTATATGAAAGTAAGATATTCAGTACCAAAAGTTCGTCGTAGACGAAATGAGAAGTTGCACATTGCCAAGCCCGTTACGCTGGCAAGCAAGAAGTTTGTGCGCCCAAAAACGTCAGCAACGGCTGGTAAAGTTGGGCATGCGGTAAAAAACATGCAACACATGATGCAGTCAATTGGCGTGGGAACAGCAGCTGGTGAATCCCAACCGAAACATCGCGCAGAAAGCCGTTTTGCTGCACTGACAAAGGTTTTGCCTGTGATTGCAAAACACAGAGTTGCGTCAGTTTTCGCGCTGTTTGCCCTGTTGATGACTGGTTTTGTTACAGGATCGCAAAATAGTACTGTATTAACAGCATCGGCTCAATTAAGTTCGATTAATTCGAGTTTATCGACCACGGCTAACGCAGATTGGACACTTAGCGAGTTGGAAGTTCCAGTTTCAGAAGCTGGTGAGATTGAAAAAGACAAAAACGCTGTCGCCGAAGTTGAACGTAAGGCTGAAGAAGAGCGTGCGAGCAGGCAACAAGCGCAGCGTGCAGAACTTTTAGAACAAAGCAGAGCGATTATCACCAATTCAAACCTCACAGGCGACGCATTGCATTCACAGATAGCGCAAATTGGCTTATCGCAAGTCGGTGCGCCATACGTCGCTGGCGGAAATACGCCTGCGGGCTGGGATTGTTCAGGTTTTGTGCAGTGGGTTTACGCGCAAGCAGGCAGAAGCGTTCCGCGTGGTCCTGGCGAACAAATGTATGCTGGGCGCCAGATTTCGCCTGATGAAGCAGTTCCTGGCGATATAGTCGCGCATGGCGGTCACTCTGGCATTTACGTCGGCAATGGGCAGATGGTGAATGCTATGAATCCATCTATGGGGACGCGCGTTTGGCCTGTTGACGGCTCATACGTGTTTGTTAGAGTCGAGTGAGGCGCGTATGATAGAAGTGCAAGTTTTAAGATTTAAGGTAGATTATGAATGGTGAAATTGCGAACGAACTTGATTCGTGGGCGAAAGCAGGCAATTTGCGTTTACCTAGTGATGTTGATTCAGACCCCGAAGATTTGCATTTTTTCAGTGCACGTGGCTGGTTAATGGGGACTTTCATTTTATTTAGCATCGGCGGTTTTATTGCGTCTTTTATGCTAACTATTGATTACATTCACCTTCTGCGTTTCCCAAATGACCAGTTGGAGTGTGATTTAAATGCTGTAATTTCATGTTCAACAGTCGCAGAATCATGGCAGTCGACTCTTCTGACACTTTGGGGGAAAGTGGTTCCGAATGCTGTTTTAGGGTTAGTTGCGTACACGATTTTCATTGTGATTGGCGTTCTGGTCTGGGCGAAAGCGAAATTACCGCGTTGGTTCATGAATGCTGCAAACTTAGGACTTTTTGGCGCATTAGCGTTTTCATATTGGCTGATGGGGCAATCGATGTTCGTGATTCGCGCACTTTGCCCGTGGTGCATCACGATGATGGTTTCGACCACGTTTATGTTCCTGTCGCTTACAAAGTGGAACTTGCTCAAAGAGTATATTCCGTTGCCAAAACCCATAAAACGCTTTACGGACACGTTGATTCGAACGCGCATCGATAACTTTATCGCGGTCATTGTCGCACTAATCATCGCTGGCGTTTTGATTCTCGACTACTATCTTACGATTATGCCTAAATAGGCGGGAGTTTATGTTAAAAGTCACTTTAGCAGCACCACGTGGATTTTGTACTGGCGTTGAACGAGCAATTCGCATTGCCGATAGGACGCTTAAGAAATATGGTGCACCAATTTATGTGCGCAAAGAGATTGTCCACAACAAGTTTGTCGTCGAAACACTCGCTGCTCGCGGGTGTATTTTTGTCGAAAACTTGTCTGAAATACCTAAGCCACTTGGTAAAATAGTTATTTTTTCTGCACATGGCGTTTCACCGCAAGTTTATGCGGAGGCGATTAAACTTGGACTCAGAATCGTCGATGCTATTTGTCCACTGGTTCAAAAAGTGCATGTTCAGGCTAGAAAAGCTGCACGAGCAGGAAAAGCTATAGTTTTAATTGGTCACACTGGGCACGAGGAAGTGGAAGGTGTGATTGGTGAAATTGAAACGGCTGGCGGCAAATACGTACTTGTCCAGAACATTGACGAGGCGCAGAACATCGACTTGAGCGCATTGCAAAACACTAACGAGCAGGCAATTTGGCTCTCACAGACCACTCTCAATGTCGCTGAAACCGAGGAAGTTGTATCAGAAATTCGTAAACGTGTAAAAAACTTAGAAAATCCTGCTTCTGATTGCATATGTTTCGCTACGAAGGACAGGCAAAATGCGTTACAACAGATTGCACCTGAGTGCGACTTTGTGATAGTTGTCGGATCGGAAAACTCCTCGAACACAAATCGTTTATATGAAGTTGCTGCTGCTCATGCGCATGATGCTATCCGCGTCAACAACTTATCAGAGTTGCTCGAAAATGACAAGTTTAAGGAATTGATGGCTAGTGCTGATGCCTTAAGCGGCGAGCAGGAAATGCATATTGGGCTGACCTCTGGTGCGAGTGTGCCAGAGAACTTGGTAGCCGAAATCTGGGACTACTTGCAGTCTAAAACACGAAGCATTTAACTTTAACGGAGTTCAGGCTGCGCCTTCACACTTTAATAGCACGGCGTCAGCGTGCGCTTTGCGCACTTTGACTTGTGCATTGCTACCGCGCGCGTGGTGCAACTCCACCCTTTGTCATCTAGGTAGCGCACGTGCACTTCTCTAGTCATCTAGGTAGCGCGTGAAACTTTACCCACTTGTCATCCCGTAGCGTGCAAAGCACGCGACACGGGATCTGACTTATTCGCGCGTAATATACATTCTCGCTCATACTCCACCTCAGAATTCCGCACGTAGATGCGGAATCTTAAACAAAGTATTGCGTAGCAATGCAATTAAAGCGCATTCGCTTGCGCTCATGCTTTAATTAAGATTCCGCATCACGCTACACTTCGTTTCGCGGTGCAGAATTCAGAAATGAAGTACTGCGTGACACTAAGAGTACTTTCTCGCTAATCACAGATCCCGCATCGCATTCGCTTGCGATGACAGGGGTGGAGTACTTGCGGGATGACAAGGGTAGAGTACGCCCTTCTACTATTACGTACGAATCGGAGTTCACACGCTACGCGTGCTCACGCTTTTATTCGCGCAACTTTTCAAAACAACTTCGCTACGCTTTTCTGCTGTTAAGTACAAAACGGAGTTCGGGCTACGCTCTCACGCTTTTATTCGCGCAACTTTCAAAACAACTTCGCTTACG
>JAISFQ010000028.1 GCA_031263495.1 Candidatus Nutricula glyptotermitis | reverse complement strand
GTCAAATGCTCATTCGCATTTTCCTTCGCATTTTCCTTCGCTGGGTCAAATGCTCAATCGCTGGGTCAAATGCTCAATCGCATTTTCCTCCTCCGTTCACGTTCTCCTTTCAAGATTCCGCATCTACGTGCGGAATTCTGAGGTGGAGTATGAGCGAAGCGAACTCCGATTCCCAATTACTCATTACTCCTTACTAATTACTCCTTACTCATTATTAACTACTCATTACTCATTATTAACTACTCATTACTCATTATTAAAAATGGTGTATACTTAAAGCATGCAAAAAAAACTGCTATTGATTGATGGACATTCTATGGCTTTTCGCGCCTATTATGGGTTGAATGTAGAAAACTTTATATCCCAGAGCGGAGTTGCCACAAATGCAGTGTACGGTTTTTTCAGTATGCTTTCGTCGCTGGTCACGCACCAAAAACCAACGCATATTGCGGTCGCATTTGATGTTTCGAGAGTGAGTTTTAGGACTGATATGCTACCAGAATACAAAGGAACACGAGGTGAAACGCCCAAGGAGTTTATTCCGCAAGTTCCAATAATTAAGGAGATTCTGGACGCGCTAAAGATTGAACATATTGAGCGCGAAAATTATGAAGCGGATGATATTTTGGCAACTTTATCCACGCTTGCGAAACGTGACGATTATGACGTTTTAATTTCCTCAGGTGACCGCGATGTTTTCCAACTAATCGACACGAATGTTAGTATACTATACCCTATCAAAGGCGTAAAAACGATAAAACTCATGAAAGCAGAGGATGTGCTTGAAAAATATGGTGTTTTACCTGAAACTTACCC
The DNA here is from genome assembly GCA_031263495.1 of Candidatus Nutricula glyptotermitis. Taxonomy (GTDB): domain Bacteria; phylum Actinomycetota; class Actinomycetes; order Actinomycetales; family Bifidobacteriaceae; genus Nutricula; species Nutricula glyptotermitis. The sequence continues at coordinate 12,123 of JAISFQ010000028.1, read as the reverse complement.
TGATTTGGCTGCACTTGTAGGTGAAAAGTCAGATAATATCCCAGGCGTACCCGGTGTTGGACCAAAATTTGCAGCAAAATGGCTACAAACTTACGGCTCTCTGCGCGGAATTGTCAATCATAAGGACGAAATTGATGGCACTAGAGGTCAGGCGTTGCGTGAAAACTTGGATCAAGTGTTGCTTAATAGAGAGGTAAATGCGCTGGTCAGAGATATGGAATTTGACAAAAATGTACTAGAGACATTGCAGTTTGGGAAAGAACCGCCTGACATAAAAGCATATCAAAACGTCTGCAAACGCTATGAATTTTCAGATTTTACTATAAAACACACTCTAAAAGCACTTAACATTAATTCAGATGCAAGTGACATAGCAAAATCGCAAGATATAACTCCCGAAACTGATGCTACAGAAACTACTGCTACCAAAACTAAAAATAACACAAAAGACAAAACAGTAGATGATGCAGATTTTGACTTTGAACTCGCTGCTTATGTGCTAAATCCGGGCAATTCACGCTATGATATAATATCACTTTATGAACAGTATGGTGCTACATCCAATGCAGATTTACAAAATATTATGCTATCCGAACTCGAAAAACGCAATCAACTGTCCTTATTTAACGATATTGAGCGTCCACTTGCCCCATTGCTTCAAAAAATGCACGAAACAGGCATTGCAGTCGATAAACAAAAGATGTTAAATGCAAGTGAGGACCTAAAAACTGATATAGATTTGGCGGAAAATACCGTGAACACATTCGGTGGCACGGGAGTGAATTTGCGCTCACCAAAACAACTGCAAAAACTGCTATTCGATGACTTAAACATGCCAAAAACTAAAAAGATTAAGACAGGTTACACCACGGATTCAAGCGCATTAAATGAACTTTTTGCAAAAACTGCCCATCCGCTTCTAAAAGCAATTTTACTTCATCGTGAACTGACAAAAGACAAGCAGATTATCGATGGACTTTTGGAATCTGTCCGTAGTGATGGTAAAATTCACACAACATTTATGCAGACTGTGACTGCCACAGGAAGATTATCTTCAATCAACCCAAACTTGCAAAATATTCCACAAAAACGTGAAAGTGCGGAGAAAATGCGCACTGCATTCGTGCCATCTGATGGTTACGATTATTTACTTTCAGCCGATTATTCGCAGATTGAGATGAGAGTGATGGCAGATATGAGTGGTGATGAAAACTTAATTTCTGCATTCAGATCTGGCGAAGATTTACATAAGTACATCGCTTCAAAAGTTTACAATGTGCCACTTCAGCAGGTAACACCAGCGATGCGATCAAATGCAAAAGGAGTTTCATATGGACTCGCATATGGATTATCAGTCTATGGGCTTTCGCAAAATTTGAAGATAACTGTTCAGGATGCAACTCAAATTACAAATAATTATCTCGCGCGTTTCAGTAAAGTAAAGCATTTTCTGAATTCACTGGTGCAACTTGCTACAGAAACTGGTTATACAGAAACTAAATTTGGACGCAGACGTTATATCCCAACGCTAACTTCCGATATTCATGCACTTCGCGAAGCCGCACGCCGAGCAGCATTAAATGCGCCAATTCAGGGCACAGCAGCAGATATTATGAAGATTGCGATGTTAAATGTAAACAATGAACTCATAAAAAATAACCTTAAATCTAGGTTACTTTTGCAAATTCACGATGAGTTAATTTTGGAAGTTCCCGCTGATGAGTTAGAAATCGTTCGACAACTGACTTTAGATAAAATGCAAACTGCAACAAAACTCAGTGTCCCACTTGATGTTTCGGTCGGCTATGGCAGAAATTGGCACGAAGCCGCACATTAGATTTTGGGGAGGGAAGGGAAAGTACATGTCACGTGTGGCTTTATTATAGAACGCTAATTGCTATCGGCGTCAATAATTGCGTTCTCGCTTACAGTCGAAAGCGGTGTTTCAGGAATAGATTCCGTAGCATTTTCTTGAACCCAACTAATCATTCTTTCGCGCACACTTGATTGCAAATCACGCAGACTGGAAATTGAACCAGCAGAAACCACGCATTGCACTCTAATCCAACCGTTTTTTGCGCTCGCGACTTTCAAATCAGCAGTGCGTTTATCCCAATCGTGCTCCGATTTAACTATCGTATGGAAAGCTTTTCTAAGATCGGTTATTGGAACATTCCAGTTTAAATCCAAGTTCACAGTATCTATTAACCTCTCGTTGCGAATTGACCAGTTTTCAAACTCATTTTGCGTAAAATAACTGCATGGAATCACTTGGTGGCGATCACTCCAAAGGCGAATTATCACAAAAGTCATCGTGATTTCCTCGACAACTCCCCAATCAGTGCCAATTTTTACAGTATCTCCGATTTTAATTGCGCCAGTTAAAGCGATCTGCAGACCGGAGAACATATTACCCAAAGTCGGTTGTGCGGCAAAACCTAGAATCACGGAAACGACACCAGCAGATGCAAAAACTGCGCCACCATATTGCCTCAATTGGTCAAACGTTATAAGTAGCGCACCGACAACTGCGAATAATATGATTATGACACTTAAAAGTTTTTTCAGAACAGTAATTTGCGTGGTCACGTAGCGAATTTTCTGCGTCGAATCACCGACTTCCTCTGCCCTGTTAAGCCCATATCTTTCCCAGAGTTCGAGGGAGCCAATAAGAGTCCATGCGAGAAACAATATCATCAGGTCAATTAGTATTTTATATAAAACAGAATCTAAATCGCTATGAAAGTTTTGCAGGCTAGACGAATAATAATATATAATCGTGAATATAGATACAACTAGAAGCAATTTTAATGGCTTACCAATATGCTTTTTTACGCGATCGTGTGTGGATTCGGATTTTGAAAGTTTGAGCAAAGATGCCGTAATCAACTTTGAAAGAATGAACATTCCAATCAATGCTACGACCAGCGAAATTGATATTAGAACAGCGCCTAGATATGGTTGCATTTCTTCAGGCACGTCAATCAGTGCCTTCCTCGCAAGTAATTCGTAAATTTGCACATAATAATATTAGCATTAATCGCATCGAAGTTCACGTATACTCTGCCCCCGAATTCCGCACCGCGAAACGGAGTGTAGCGTGATGCGGAATCTTAGAATGGAGTATTGCGTAGCAATGCGATTAAATCGCATTCATTTCATTCATACTCTAATTGCTCACGCTACGCGTTCGCATTGCTTGGATTTTTCAATATGAAAAATCCAAGCCTCTGCTGTGAAGTTACTTTTTGTTTAAGAGTTACATTGCAGCAGAGTGGCTTGGCAAGACCCAAGTCTTGCCAAGCCTTAGCGCAACTTTCAAAAGAACGAGCGTAAGCGAAGTTGTTTTGAAAGTTGCGCGAATAAGAGTGTGAGCGCATGCGAACTCCGATTCATGCGTAGCGAGCAGTACTCCTAATGCCACGCAGTACTTCATTTCTGAATTTAGCACCGCGGAACGAAGTGTAGCGTGATGCGGAATCTTAAGAATCGTATGAGCCGTTAGGCGAATGCATTTAATGGTGTTCGCATGCGCTCACGGGTTGTTTTAAGATTCCGCATCACGTTACGCCCCTTGGGCTCCACTGTGCGGAATTCTGAGTGGGAGTATGAGCGCGTTAGCGCGAATTCCGAATCAATTACTCATTACTCATTACTCCTTACTCATTATTAACTAAACTCCTTACTAATTATTAACTAAACTCCTTACTCATTATTGATTAACCTACCGGCGGTCGGTATGTTACACTTCTCCCCTGTTGCACACGTTATTACTCTGTAACGTATCTCGTCTCACCTTGCGCAACGAAGTAAAACGCTAATTTGACTTTTTTTGCGTCTTGCGATGGATGCTCTGCAAGCCATGCGTTTTTGTATTGTTCAAGTTGAAGTATCATTGCTTTAAGATGCTTAGCAGAAGGGATTTTTTTATAAGTTTTCCAGTCAAGAATCAGTATCTCGCCATCGTTTTCGGTTGGAAATACCGCATCAATTGCGCCAGTCAGCCCGCCATCTGCAGTCGAATATGCATAACTGTGTTCAATTGCAAGTGGTTTTGTGTCATAAAACTCTGAATTTTCAAACTTTTTAATTAACTTTTGGAGTTCGTTACTCGTGTTGAATTTTGTTAATGCGCTTTTCGCTGCACTTTTTTCACGCGACGTGCCAAACTTTGAGGCATAATATAAATCGACCCATTCGTGGAACTTAGTGCCAAGTGCCGCTTCAGGAATAATGCGCTCAGGAACAGGACGAATCGCATCTTTTGCATACTTAAACCTGTTTTCTGCAAGTTTCATTTCATCGCTCGGACTGACGAATTTTTTATTAAATGACAATTTACCCGCGTTAAACTCGGTTATCGCATTTTCAGTTGCGATTAAGTCCTTAGTTAAAAATGCTAAGTCACTTAAACCATCATTTTGGGCGATTTCAGCAAGTTCGGTGAGTGTTTTATCGGTGAATGCATTATCTGAAAGTGCTGGTTCTAGTGCTTTTGCGAGATTTTTTCGCTTTTCAAACACTGTTTCTTGAAGTTTTGTCGCATAACTTCCTGTCCATAGCGTGTTCTTATGCTTCTCTCTGCGCTGTTTCTTGACTTCCTCATAAGTCGGATGTTCCTCAACAATCGCCCGCTCAGGATTGTCTTTATATAATAACTGGATCGCCTCAAGCATAAAAACACTGGGCGCATCAATTGGCTTTTGACTTTTCGCAATAAACTCCGATTCACTCATACCCTCAGGCAATTTCTTGCGCTCCTCTGAGTTTGGCAACTTCGGCTGTCTTGCGCGCGTAAACCAGCTGCCTGTGATTATAAGATCTCCTGCTGAACGCGTGAACGCTACGTATGCGAGTCTTCGGTCGTTTTTCAATTCTGTGATAGAGCTCAACAGTCCATACTCGTTAAAATAAAAGTCTCTGCTCGCCATGTTTACAGATTCTTCAAACGCAAAGTGCGGCAGACTGTTAGAATCTAACCTCAAGTTTTCTGGAATTTTGCCCTTTGCCATGAAATTCGCCAAATTCGGTGCATGCTGATACCTCAATCCTCCATTTTTAATCTGTTCAGTGTTTACTATGTCGCAATCTTTATATACAGCAGGTGCTTCTCTTGCATCACTTCCTGCAAAAAATCGCCCGTGTGAGTTGCCAGCACTCAGCACAATGTCCCACTCCAAGCCTTTCGCGCCATGAATCGTGATTAATTGCACTTTTGATTTATCAAGTGGCATGACTGGCATGTCAAGTCCGTTTTCGTGCTCTAAAACAAGTTCAATAAAGTCGATAAAATCATGTACAGTTGCGTTTTCTTCATCAGATTCATAATCAAACGCCCAGTTAATGAAAGCGTCGATATTCTTTGGTTCGTCTTGCAAATCCAGTGAAAGGAACTTTTGAGCGACCAAAACGCAATTTACGATTGAAAAGTTTTGAATCTCACGAAGTTTCACTATCCAATTGCTAAGTTTTATAAGGCGTTTTACGGTTTCTGGAAGAAGCTCAGCGCAATCTTTCGCGTAAATTTTAGAAAACATGCTGATAAAATCTATAAGCGTAAATTCATGCATTATTTTCTGAAGAAGTTCAGTGTTTTTAGTATACTCTGCAAGCATCTTTTTCAAATCATGTGACTTCTGTATGTAAAGTTCATATATTTTACGTAATTCGCGAGCACCGATTCTAAAATGCGCACCAGTGAGCAGGCGAAGTAACAAATCGTTGCGGTCATGGTTTACGGAAATTGCCATAAGTGCACGAATATCCAAAACGTCGGGTTGAGTTAGCAATCCACCCAGTCCGACTATTTCATATGGAACTTCGGCATTTTCAAGTTCAGTCGCGAAAAGGTCAAAATCTGCACGTGCGCGAAGCAAAATGGCAGCAGTTTTCCCATTCTTGAAGTGCTCTTTCAGATAATTTGCGACGTATGCAGCCTCATCGTCATCGTATTGGAAAAAGTGCGTCAAAACTTTACCTTTTTCATGCTCTGGATCGCTAATAGCGTTCTTCGATTGCAACTCTTTGAGTGAATGGTTTTTGAAATTGTGTCGCAAATCTTCATAAAGCGGTTCTGCAATCTTATTCGCAACTCTAAGCACGTGTTCTGGGTTACGCCAAGATTTGCTGAGGGTTTTTATGTGCGCACGCGAGCCATCTGATAGTTTAAATCGATCTGGAAACTCCAAAATACCACTCACACTCGCGCCACGCCACGAATAAATCGCCTGATTCGGATCGCCCACTGCAGTCACAGGATGATTCTTCGTAAACGTTTTTCTTAATAATTGCGCTTGAGCAGGAGAAGTGTCCTGATATTCGTCTAATATAACGACTTTGTATTTCTCACTATACTCACGCGAGATTTCAACATTTTTAACGACAAGTTCGTTCGCTTTCATCACTTGATCTGAAAACTCTATCATGCGCCTTTCTTCTTTACGCTTCTGATATACCTTCACGAGCTCAAGTATCTTAATTCTAGTATGGAACGAGTGTAAAATTTCGTCGAAGTTGAAACTGGATCCTTTTTTTGCCAAGATTCTGTTGCCATCTTTGTCCACTGGAAGAGCATCTATAAAGTTAAACTTGCCACGTGAATTGTAGTTTTCGAACAAGCAGTTCACTGCTTTTTTGTAATCTGCCGAATTTGCTGTTTTCATGGTTTCGAGTGTTTCATATTTTGCAGCGTGTTTATCAGTTCCCTCAAAATGCTCGAGTATCTTCCGTAACTCTGAAATCGCCACGTCAGCAGTCAATAAATTATTGCCTAGGTCATCTGAAAGTGACAAAATATAATTAATAACGCTATTTTTAGAATATGGTTCACCGATTGAGTTTGCCAAATCGCCAAACGTTAATTCTCCATCGCGCACGAGCGCATTTAACATATCGTTTACCATTTTGTAGCGCATTGCGTCAGTAATCGTTCTAAATTTGACGTTTTGCTTAGAATTTTCACTATCTAACTCGGCGTATTCATCGACTATTTTGCTTGCAAAAGAATTGTACGTCGCAATCTTGGGGCGAATTTCTGCAATTTGTTGCGCACTAATATTCTCGCCACTTACAGCCAATCCTTTATAAAAAAGTGCAAATTGTCTGACGATTCTATTTTTCAACTCTAAAACCGCTTTATTCGTAAAAGTTAGCCCAAGAATCTCATCAATATGCACAATTTCGTTGGCAACGAGATACACAATCCTGTCTGCCATTGTCTGCGTTTTTCCAGAACCTGCTCCAGCAATCACGAGCATAGATTCGAGTGCTGATTCGATGATTTCTTGCTGTTCGGCAGTCGGATATTGCGCTTTGTTTTTGTTGGCACCTATTGCGACAATCTCCGCGATTCTAAGTGCTGAATACTTTTCCATCACCCTATCACCTGCTTACTCTCAGTAAATATCGGACACATAATCTTCATTTGACAATACTTGCAATCATCGTTTTCGGACACCCTAAGTTTGTCACTGCTTAGCTCAACGCGGGCGTCACAGAGTATTCTTACTATCAAATCCAGCACATTTACCTCACGCGCTTGAATTTCGGCATCGGTCAATAATAAATCACAATAACTGCTGACTGCAACATTTTCGTTCAGTTTGTCGAGTGGAACGACTTCAATCTGCTCATAGTTTTTGGGTAAAATTGGTTCACCATCTTCATCCACGCGAATTATTTTATCGCCAGATTTAGTGACTTTTTTATTCAAAAAAACTAATTTTGCGGAACTTTGCTGAGTTTTGAACCTGTTATCAAACAGGTTTGGTATATTCGCGAGCATATATTTATAAACTGCCAGCTGAGTGATGAAAACTGCCTTTTTCCTACTCGGCTCTTTGCCTGTTTTGAAATCCACAATGACTAATTCATCACCATTCGTCTCGATTCTGTCCACTTTACCACTCAAAGTAAAAAGCATCTTATCGTTGACGTATGAAAGCGAAAGTTCCACCTGCTCATCTCCATTATACACCAAAACTTTGGTCTTATTGCTTTTAAAGTATCCAATCAATGATTCCGTCGCATTTATGCCTTGAAACTTCGCTATATGCTGGTCGATGCTCGTTTGAAAAGCCGTTTTAGCATATTCCTCCTCAAAAATAGCGCGTATACTGCCTGGATATTGCTCTTTGCCCTCAAGTGCTGCGCGTTCAGCCACTTTATGCATCATAGTCCCGAATTTTGACGCATACGTGTCGCCAATATTGCCACCGACCGATTCTAGTGCATATTTTAATCCACACTTTATAAAAGTTTCAACTTTCGATGGACTTAACCTAACTTGATCTTTGTTTCCATAAATTGAAGTTTCTCCTGCTTGTTCAATCACTCCAACCCAGTTTTTTGTGTCACAAATTTCAAACTCTCCAATTTTCGCACTCAGAGCATCAATCATCTGAAATTCTTTCACGACATCTGCATTTTTTCCATGCAACACCGCACGATTTCGTAAGTTTATTGCATGTGCACGGAGAGAATAAGGGTTTATGGCAGAAAATTCTGCAGGTTTTGCTGTGTTTTTATAAAATTCGCCATCTTTTGCAGTGTAATCTGGAGTGTCAAACTCGTCGTAATATTTGCTGGGTAATGTTTCGCCATTATTTAGTGCAAGCACGTGCAAGTTTTTCAATGCACGCGAAGTTAGCATATCAAACAGTGCGCGATTTTTGACATCGCCTGATTCATTATCCCACTCACTGTCATTTATGTTTATAGCAAATACAGTTTCAAAATGCGAACCTTTTGCGCTTTTTGCTGTCAACAATGCGAGAGAATCGGTGCGCCTTTCGCGTGAGCGGGCAGTAAAAGTGCTTGTTTCTGGTGCGGTTGCGAAATGCATGAATTCGCGTAGCATTTCGTCCTCATCTATTAACTTCTGTTTAATGTGTTTAGCGCGATATATTGCCTCCCAATCTTTCACATAGTCCAAAAAACCCATGATTATGTCGATATTTTCGGAATAAATACGCTTTTCAGAAGTGCTTATCGCGGGGTTAATCACTGCATCTTGCCACTTATCAATTTCGTTACAATCACTTGCTATCTTATAAATGGCATTGTGTAACGCATTTTCGTTATCATTTAACTGAAAAAGTTCCATCTCATCACCCATTTTCACTACTTCTATGATACGCTTCGTAATCAGATTATCTATAATGGATATAGTGCCAGAAAATGTGCGCATTGAAGTTGGAATATTGTTGGCATTTAATAAATATGAGGCGAGTTTTAGAGAAGAGCGGTTATAAGCGATGATTGCTGTATCGGAAAATGAAGCATAATTATGCAGTTTAGCACGCAAAACACAGTTGGAGATGTAACTAATTTGATCCAAAAATGATGTGAACACTCTTGACGTTGCGCTACTTTTAGGTGCAGAAAACGTAGCATCCAACACCTGCTTTTTTAAGTCTTTTGAATTTACGAGAGACGCGATTGGCGCCGTATTTAAAAGTGCAGAATTTGCATATAGTTCAATTTTTACACCTTCGCCAAATGCATTTAATAGCAAAACTTCTTTTTCGGACAAGTCTTCTGCATCGTCTACAATAATCTTTTTTATAGGAGCATAAAACTTCGCTACTTTTTTTATTGCACTCTCACTGATAGATTCGTCGTCATAATCTGAAAGTGGAATAGTTTGCGCAGTTGCCGTTTCGATAATGCGTCGTGGCGTTTGCAAAATTTCGCTCAAACGAGTATAACCGCCGATTGAATCGAGATGCTCAGAGAATATAGATAGGAGTTTCCAATAGGCTCTTTCCGTGGGTGCGACAAACAGCAAACTTCCTGCACCATTCTTTTTTACCGCTTGAAGTGCAGATTCTATCGCCGAAGTAGTTTTTCCACTCGAAAAGTCACCTATTATCAACTCGTGATTACTCATACAATTAAGAGTAGCACAAAACGAATCAAAATTCAGCCCCCCCCCGAGTAACGAGTAAGGAGGTTAGTTAATAGTTAATAGTTAATAATTTGCTCGCGCTTACGCGCTTCGCTTAGGATTCGGAATTCATTTCATTCATGCTTTGATAGCACTGCGTTTCGCGCAGTGCGGTTGAATCGGAGTTCGGCTTACGCCTCACACTTTTATTGCGCTGCGTCAGCGTACACTTCGGCTACCGCCTCGTGCCCGCCAACTTGCGCATTGCTTGGATTTTTCATACTGAAAAATCCAAGCCTCTGCTGTGAAGTTACTTTTTGTTTAAGAGTTACTTTGCTTAAGAGTGGCTTGGCTTGGCGTAGCCAAGCCAAGCCTGAGCGCAACATAAAAAACAACAAGCGCAGCGAAGTGGTTTTGTGTGTTGCGGAGTAAGAGCGTGAGCGCGCGTAGCGTGTGAACTCCGTTTTGCACGTAGCAAGAAGTACTCTTAATGCCACGCAGTACTTCATTTCTGAATTCCGCACCGCGGAACGAAGTGTAGCGTGATGCGGAATCTTAATTAAAAGCATGAGCCGTTAGGCGAATGCAATTATTGGCATTGCTACGCAATAGGGTCGAACGCTCATTCGCGTTTTCCTACCCTTACTCATTATTAACTACTCCTTACTCATTACTAATTACTAATTACTCCTTACTCATCAATTTATTCGCCGCAACTCCAAACTCATCGCCATTATTCTCCACTCGCACATCAGCCACGGTGCGGTAGAGTTCGTGCCGCTCAGCGTATAGTTTCTTAGCGTCGGCAAGAGAACGCAGGAGTGGGCGTTTGCCGTCTTTGCTGACTAGCAGTTCAGGTGCGCGGTCAATGTAGACGAGCATGGAATTGCGCTTTAACTCACGCACATTTTCAGCATTCTTAACAATTCCGCCACCGCAATCAATCACGAGTCCAGTTTCAATCGCAGTTTCACGCAAAACTTCTGTTTCCAATGCACGAAATGCAGTTTCGCCAGTGTCTGCAAATATTTCAGCAACACTTTTACATGCTCGGCGCTCTATTAACTCATCAGTACTTACAAGTCGCTTGCCAGTTTTTTCCGCCAACATCTTTGCGATTGTCGATTTTCCGCTCGCAGGCATGCCGATGAGCGCGATGTTTTGTGTGTCGCGTAGCACTTTTTCGTAAACTTCGTCAATCTTTGCTTCTGGTAACTCTATGTCCTTAAAAATGTTTACAGCGAATGCAGCCTGAGCGACCAACATCAGTAAGCCATCAACGCCTCGCAAACCGCGCTCTTTTGCGTCCAACAAAACTTCCGTACGAAGTGGGTTGTAGACGATATCGATTACAGTTTCCGCGCTCGGGAATGCGCCCAAGTCAAATGCCTTTTCGTGAACGTTTGGGTACATGCCAACTGGCGTCGCATTAACCAAAATCTCAGCGTCAGCGTGCAGTTTTTCCGCAGTTTCGAGCGTAATTATGTTGTTTTCGGAGTCTGCGTGGCGTGTAACATGAACGATTTCGCCTGCATTTTCCGTCCTTAAAGCCCCTGCAACTGCGCTTCCTGCACCGCCTGCGCCAAATATCAGCACTTTTTTGCCCCTGACTGCAATTTCACGCTTTCGCAATGTGTATAGGAAGCCGTAATAATCGGTGTTGTAGCCGATGAGCATTTTTTCGCCCAGTGTCTCGTGGCATTTCCACGCAACCGTATTTATCGCGTCACCTGCGGTTATTACGTCCTCATTGAAGCCGTCGATGTAGTCCAAAATGTCCTTTTTGTAGGGAAATGTGATATTTAAGCCTTTGAACTTACGCGCTTTCATAAACTCTGCGAACTCTGCTGGGTTCATCGGTAGCAAGTCGTAGTGATAATCAGGTAACAGCAGTTCATGTATGGTTTTTGAGTAACTGTGACCCAATCTTTCGCCGATTAATCCGTATTCCACCATCACTTTTGCCTAAGTTTTAAGTCCAAAATCCCAAGCGCGACCATAGAATCGATGACAACTCGTGCTCGGTGCGCTATTAAAGGATCGTGCCTGCCAGTAATCGAGAGTTCTGCGTCCGTTTTGTCCTGCAAATTCACTGTTTTTTGCAGTTTCGCGATTGATGGCGTAGGTTTGATTGCGGTTTTTATGATTATAGGCATGCCGTTCGTTATGCCACCATTAATTCCGGCGTTATTGTTGGTTTTTGTTGCGATTTTACCGCTGTTGTCGTAATAAAACTC
>JAISFQ010000130.1 GCA_031263495.1 Candidatus Nutricula glyptotermitis | reverse complement strand
GCCAAGCAAAGAAATGGTAGAAAAAGAACTTGAAAAATTAGGTTTCAGCAGTATAAACGTTACAGTAGACAAGCATAACCGTTTGGATATTGAGTCCGACAAGCCACCTTCCGAAGTCTGCGATGCAGAACTTGAAACTACACTGCCTCCATATTTCGCAATGCTTAAAACAAACGTGGAACGCACAAAGTTGCGCAATACCGCTCTAGAACTTATTTTAGAACGCAAACCGCCTATAAGTTCAGTGGATATATTTGTAAAGGCGGTTAAGTGAGCATGTTTGTGAAATTAAAGTGTTGGATTGAGATAGGAAAACAAATCGACAACATAGAAAACTCCTTAGATTGGAAACTCTCAGGAACATTGACGAAAGAAGGCTACTTTTCAGGTATCTATTCGGCAATCTCCCCTTGGGATCATGGTAATGGTTACTTTTTTTTGACAATTGGTGGCGACAAAGTAATGCGTGGAATGTGGTCAGGGTATGATAGGAAAAACGACCAAGTGTCGTCTGGAAAATACAAATTTGTTCCGAAAGCTCAGGATTTGGAAATTTCACGTCGATTGCTTGGAAACCGACTGCGAAATCCAATCTTGGTGCAATTCTAAACTTAAATGACATTAATTATAAGTTTGAAGTCAAAAATTACTGGACTAAAGATTCTGAGACCAAACATTATGAGTGCCCAAAATGTGGGAATCCATGTATTTGTTCCGCCGACATACACTTTGGAGTTGTTTAAAGTATCGACTATATAGCCGATTCCTGTACTCTAAAGTACATGAGTTCACGGCTATGCCGTTCATACATTGAATAAGATTCCGCATCTACGTGCGGAATTCTGAGAGGTAGAATATGGAGTTCTGAGATAGAGTACTTGCGAAATGTTAAGTGTGAACTAATCTTTAAAATATACACAAATTGAAACGCTACCTTAACTCGCCTATTGCATCGCGCCCATAAGCATGCTAAACTATAAGATATGCAAATGAACTCAAAAACAAGGACGGCAGTCGTATATGGCAAAGGAAAGGAGCAGTTATATGCCAAACATTGTAGAGTTTTCTGAAAAACTTGCGCGTGCAGAGACCGAAATGGAATATTTGCGCGTGCTTAAGAAAATGAGAGAGGACAAAAAACCTGATGTGCGACGGAAAGCGGGGATGAAAACTGCGGAACTTCACATTTTTCAGAAGTTAGCGAACGATGATGATTGGGCAAACAGATATTTTGCTGCCAAAAGTGCTGTAATTCCTAGATTCTTTCTGTCACAATTAGCGCATGATGAGAATCTGGCAGTCGTTTTGGCAATTGCGAAGAACGATATGACTCCTTTTCGCGAATTAGAAAAGTTTGCAGATGCAAATGACTTAGCAATACAGTGCGCGATTTCGTTGAATCATTCCGCCCCTAAATTTATTATCGAAAATGAAAACGATCCTATGTTTTTGTTGGGGAATCTCGCACTTTTCGAACACGTGCAAGCCACTTTAGAATATTTTACTACTGGGATTCACAAAGGTGAGGATTCGGAAGCACAGGAAGCTATTCAAGACAGTATTATGCAAAAATGTAATATATTTCTCCGACTCAAAAAACACGCAGATCCTGACGTTAAATTGTGGGCCTCAATGCGCGAAGGGCTGTCGGACACATCGCTCACTGTAACGAAAAAAGAGTCTGATGAGATGTATTCGTTTAATGAAAAACTACATTACGCGAAAGACAAGGCCGCATACATGAACGTGTTGGAAACTTTTAAAAAAAGTAATGAGTTATTGCGAGATATTGGGAAAATAAGACTCGCAGAAAGCAGTTTCTTGGAGCGAATGTCAAAAAGCAATAAGTGGCATGAACGTTATTTTGTTGCACTGTTTGCTTTCACTCCTGCTTATGTGCTTGCAGATTTAACAAAAGATTCCCAATTAGAAGTCCTGTTAGCCGTAGCATCAAACGAACACACACCAAAAGCCACGTTGAGACAGTTATCGAAAAGTAAAGAATCTGCTGTTCGCTATGCTGCATTGTCAAATACAGTGTTGATTAATTCTCCTATTTCGCAAAAAACTGCCAAAAGCACTTTTACCGTCCGAGAGTCACTTATCGCGTTCAGGCGTGCAGTAGGATATATTGAAGATACATACGCTAGACTTCAAGAAGGCAGAATCGACAGCAGTGCTTATACTCCTTGGAACATTAAAGCAAAATTGAAAGAGCATATTGAGGTGTTAAGCAAAATAGAAGCTGGCGATGATCCTGATATAAAGCATATGGCATCGCTAAACAGAGAATCCGCACAAGCGTTTTTAGCAGAGATGGAAAGAGTCACAGAAAGTATTAAGTCGCAGGCAATAGCAATGACTAGGTGGCGGTAGAAGCGATGACAGTAGTTTCCGTTAACATTTGACATCCGCCCAAAACTTGTGCTACTGTTAACAGTACGCATTTGTTAGTAATAGCGATTGTGTAAACATAAGTGGTGGTGGAATATGTAGAAGGTTAGGTTTTGAAACGGAGGTATAGATGATAAACCTATTGAAAGATGGCGGTAAGGGTACTGCTGCAGTTTGTCATGCGACGA
>JAISFQ010000124.1 GCA_031263495.1 Candidatus Nutricula glyptotermitis | reverse complement strand
GTGAGAGAAACAACTATAAGACTCCAGCAGAGATTGAAGAGTTGTGGTATACTAAGAGTGTAGATGAAAGGTTGGTTAGCATAAGAGCATAGTTCTATATTGGATGTAGGGCGGTTCAGTTAAAAGAAAAAGCGGATGTGGACAAATTTGTAGAAGCCGTAGTTTGCATTAAAGACAAAACAGGGATGCCAGATGATATCGGTAGCACTATTTCGGGAAGTCTTGGGGATGCTTCTATATCTGGTTCAATGTCAAACGTGCAGATTCAAGGAGAAGCGCACAACGAAAGTTGGACTGGCTGGAATGTAGATTGGAAATTTAGTTATTTTGCAGGAACAACGGACTATTCTATAATGATTACATTAGCAAACTTTGAGCTAGAGCCCAAATTCTTTATATTCTTTTAGTTGCATTTGAGAGAAGGGGGGGGGGGGGAGATATAAGATGAAAGTAACTTATAAAAGTGAACAAAAAGTTCGGTTCAATAATGCTAGGCGAAACGTAGAACGGAATCTTAGGAGCACCGAATGCGGAGCGGAGCGTTGAGTCGCGTACGGTTCTCACAGGCACGCGTACATGCCAGCTGGAGCGGAGGCGGGCGCGAAGCGCCCGCCTAGCAAGCGTATATTTTTCGTAAGTTTTTTCTTGACGTGAGTTTTGTGAGAGTTGCGAACTTAATGTGAGCGCAAAATAGCATGAGCCGATAGGCGAATTCCTTTAAGTGCACGCCTAGATTGCACGGTTGAACCGTGCAATGACGAGGCGGGGGCTGGGGTTTTAGGGGCAAAGCCCCTAGGCGAAGGGGGTGTCGTCAAAACTCGCGAAGCGAGGTTTGACGCAGGGGGAATGCTTTCCCCCACATTAAATACCCAAACTCGCACCAACCCAACACTCAACTCAACCACAACTCACGCCCCAACCCGCTCAACCACGCTCTCATTCAACTCTTGCCTGAGCCTAACAATCCTAGTGTCAGTGTCTTTTAGCAGTGCATCTGAGAATGCGGCAACATCTGTGCCTGTAACTTCTAGGACTGATTTGTTTTCTGCGATGCCTTTCTCAAATATGCTTAGTAGCTTTTCTGAGACTAGGTCAGCACTTGTGTCAGTGTCAAAGTCCATTGCGCCGATTTCTGCTTCAAAGTCCAGCATATACATCTGTATCTTGTAGTAGACGAATGCATAATCTGAAAGTAATGCCATCGCTCTGTCTTCGTTTTGCTCCCATGTTTGTTTTGTCTTTGTCATCTTACCTTCGCTTTCCATACGCTCTTACAGTTAGTGGAATAAACACTGCTAATATGGCAAGCGATCCTAAGAGTGCGAAATAAAAGTCACTGCTTAGTGTGCCATACGCCAATATTTCACGAGTTGCAGAAACTGCCTTTGATAGTGGGTTAATGTGCTCTGCAAAAAAGCGTATTGCAGAAGGCATAGTTTCAGTCGGCGCAAATGCATTTGACAAGAACGCCATCGGAAACATTATAAGCATTGCACCTGATGAAGCAGCCGCAACCGACTTCACTTTCATCGCAATAAACGCAAATAACCAACTCAGACACCATGCAATAAGCGACATAAACAGTATGCATGCCAGTACAGCAAACAATCCAGCGGGCGGACGATAACCAATCAGCGCACCAACTGCAAACGTAATCACTCCTGCGATCGCATAACGCACAAGGTCAGCAGTCAAAATGCCTGCAAGTGGAGCAATGCGCGCAATAGGCATCGATTTGAAGCGTGACGTGGTATTCTTGTCCATATCTTCACGAAGTTGCGACGCCGCATTCGACGAACCAGTAACGCACGTTTGCATCAAAATGCCAGGCACGATAATCGGCAAATACGCAGTAACATCGCCCGAAATTGCACCCCCGAACAGGTAAGTAAACATAAGCGTAAACATAACAGGCATTATCACGACGTCCGCAAAACTCTCAGGATTTTTGAACCCTTTCACGAGCGACCTGTAAGCGAACGTAAGCGTATTCTTAAACGTAAACTCCATGCTCACATAGTTATTCAGTCTACGCTCACTTGCCGGTATAATAAGTGTATTAGTCATTTTACCTCCAAAGTCCTTTACTATCACTATTGCTACGACCGCTATAAGCGAGTTCATTATCATTATCGCCTACTGACCCACTGCCTGTAAGCGCGAAAAACACCTCGTCAAGCGTCGGTTTTGTGACATTTACTTCGTACAACTGTATGCCCGAATCTTTGAGCGCGTCCAAAACGTTCGTCAATTTGTCGGCACTGTCCATCGGCGCAGAAAGTTCAGAAGTCTTTGCAATCTGCACGTTGACCTGCAATAAGTTACCGATAATCGCGCGTGCAAGTTCAGCATCGTCAGGGTTTTTGACCGTCAGTTGTAGCGACGCTGTGCCAATCGACTTTTTCAGCCCATCAGGCGTATTATTCGCCACGACTCGCCCTTTATCAATCACTACGATATCGTCCGCAAGTTGATCCGCTTCGTCCAAAAGTTGCGTCGTGAGCAGGACTGTTGAGCCGTTTTGGACAAGATTACGGACAGTCTGCCACATTTTCGCGCGAGTTCTAGGGTCAAGCCCAGTCGTCGGTTCGTCCAAGAAAATGAGCGGTGGCTGGGAAATCAGGCTTGCAGCCAAATCAAGCCTTCTGCGCATACCGCCTGAGAACTTGGAAAGAGGTCTGTTTGCTGCTTCTGTAAGCCCGAATTCGTCCAAAAGTTCATCTGCTTTTACTTTCGCATCCTTGTGCGAAAACCCGAGCAGACGAGCGAACATCCGTAAGTTTTCAGTCGCAGAAAGTTCTTCGTCAATCGACGCAAATTGCCCTGTCAGACCGATTAATTGCCGTACTATCTGCGTTTCGCTCTCAATATCGTGCCCGAATATTTTAGCAACACCTGCATCAGGCTTCAACAGCGTCGCAAGCATGTTAATGACAGTCGTTTTACCAGCACCATTCGGACCCAAAACGCCACAAATCGTTCCAGTTTTTATCTCCAAATCTACACCGTCAACTGCTCTATTTGCGCCAAACTGCTTTACCAATCCGTGCGCTTCGACAGCCAAAACGCAGTCCGTGCTATTCGTCGTAATCGTCATATGCGCCTCCAAATTCATCAAAGTCATATTGCCCAAATGGCTCAAACTTTTCATCGCTACCGTTTCTGCCGTTGTTATTCCTAGCACCGCCGCCGTTTCTGGAGCCGCGCATATCGCCCCTGCTCCTGCCATTTTGCCTACCGCGATTGTCTCGCTCGTTGCGTTTGCCATGTCCATCGCGTCCACCATGTTCACCATGACCATCACGCTTGCCATGCCCATCAAAACCGTCGCGTCCTTGACCTAACCCATTGCGTCCGCGCCCACGACCAAATACGCCATCTCGCACAAACCAAGGTGCTCTGCGCCCTTCAAACCCGTGCTCTTGCAAAAAACGCTCGCGCACAAACGCTGCATAATCGTCCTCAGTATCGTCCACAAGTTCATTGACATGCTCGATAATTCGTGCGAAATAGCCAGTTAGCGTGGCTTGTTCATCGTCAGTTAGGCAATCGAAAACGTCGCCAAGCCCAGTTTCCTCGTCGCGAATATTGCCGATAGTCACCTTGCGCCCCGCTTCTGTAATTTCGATTATCTGCGACCGCTTGTCCTTATCAGACTTAGTGCGCGTAATGTAGCCGTTCTTTTCGAGTTTGAGCAGCGTTTCCGACAAGCCCTGCCTGCTCATGTCCAGCAAATACCACAGTGCCTGCTGACCAATCTTTTGTTGCATTTTCAACAACGTCAACACGCGACCCTGCCCTCTGCTAGAGTCCATTTCCGTGCCGACTCGTGCAGTTTCTCGCGCCTGATATCGCCGCATAAGCTTATCAAGCCGCAACATTTGCCTGCACAACTTCATCTTTGTGTCTTTCATAACACACCTCCTTACTAATTGTCAAGTACTTGACTAGTTACGTAAACCCTTACATAGTTTGTCAAGTCCTTTAATAAGTATGACACCCCCTTACATAGTTTGTCAAGGGGTTACATAGTTTTGTTACAAAAGTTAACGGAGAGTTACGAAAAGCGCAGGTAAGAGCGATATTTGGTGCTGTTGCATTTTTGTAACAATTCGCACGTTGCTTGGATCAGAGTTCGCTTTTCGCTCGTGTTTCGCTACTGTTGCGTACAAAAAAGGAGTTCGCTATCGCTCACGCACTATTTTAAGATTCCGCATCACGCTACACTTCGTTTCGCGGTGCGGAATTCAGAGTAAAAGTATTGCGTGGCATTAAGAGTACTGCTCGCTATGTACGAATCGGAGTTCGGCTTACGCCTCACGCTTTTACTACGCAACACACAAAGCAACTTCGCATGCGCTTGTTGTTTTTTATGTTGCGCTTAGGCTTGGCTGTGTCTTGCCAAGCCACCCTGCTGCAGAGTAACTCGTAAACAAAAAAGTAACTTTACAGCAGAGGCTTGGATTTTTCAGAATGAAAAATCCAAGCAATGCGCAAGTATTGTTGCGCCGTAGGCGAAACCATACGCCAGCGCTGTTAGAGTATGAGCGATAGCGAATTCCGATTCTTGAGAGCGTAGCGAGCAATCAAAGCATGAATGAAATGAATTCCGATTCAAACGCGTTGCGCAATCAAAACATCCGCAACGCGAATGCATATTATAGTGTATAATTAAAGTATGAAAATAATAATTAAGGATAGTTATGACGAGTTGAGCGACTTGACGGTTAGCACGTTAGTTGGAACGATGACGCAAGATAAACGCGTGAATTTGTCGCTTACAGCAGGCGCAACACCTGCATTGGCATATGAAAAGTTAGTGCCGTTTTTGAAGCAAAATGCCCATGATCTTGCGAACACGCATTATTACAACTTTGACAATATCGGAGACCATGAAGGTGGCGTCACGATGCAGCAGTTAGATGCGCAATTATATGTTCCAGCAGGTATTACTCGCGAAAACATACATGAACTTACTGTGCATAATTATAAAACGTGGGATAATAAAGTTGCAAATGATGGCGGTCTTGATTTGATGCTGATTGGCTTGGGTCAAGATGGGCACTTTTGTGGCAATGTTCCAGATTTTGTCGATTATGAAAAGTATACTTATGCAGTTGAGTTGGCTGAAATGTATGAAAAAACGCCAGAACTTGTGGCGATGTTTGATGGAATGCCTTTGCCTGAGTATATGGTCACGATGAGTTTGAAGTCAGTTTTACGCGTAAAACGCCTGGTGATGATAGTTAATGGCAAGAAGAAAGCGCATATGGTGAAGCAAATTCTTGGGTCGCTTGACAAAAATGTACCTTCAAGTTTTCTGCAACTCCACTCCAATTTTACGCTAATTTTAGACAAAGACGCTGCATCTGAATTGTAATTTGCTCATAAATCTTTTCATCTATTAATTCGCTGTGTGTCAAAACCGCATTTAGTTTTACCTGCTCATGCGTATAAAAATGTGCAAAATCTTAATATGCATGCGAGTTATGCACCAACTTTTCAAACTTCACACACGCTACTTGCTAATCAATAAACTATATTATGTAAGCGTTAAGTGCTTGCAATTTGATGATTAAGTAAGGAGATAAAATGGGTAATGACATTACGGTCAAAGGATTCGTTGGAACGGAACCGCAATTTTACACTGGTAAAGATGAAAACAGTGACCGCTGCACATTCAGAGTCGCGTGCAACAAAAGATTTCTTGATAGGAAAACTGGTGGATGGCGCGAAGGTGAAACTGTGTGGTTTACTGTAAAAACATGGCGGAGTTTGGCGAATAACGTCTCGAAGTCGATTAAAAAATCGGACCCTGTCCTAGTTATCGGCGAATTAACAGTCGACACTTGGGGAGACAGTGAAAAGAGACAGGAAATTTCGATTACTGCTCACACGGTTGGGCACGATTTGGGGCGCGGCACTGCGGACTTTACGCGCAGCCGTTCGCGTGATACGTCACTGCAAACAAGTAACCCTGAGTTGCAGGACATGGCATCTGTTGCCGAGTTCCAGGAAGTAGGCGCATAGGTAACTTCGCGCAAAATCTGGATTCAGATAATAAACTGCTCTCCTCTTGGTACACGCAGTGACCGATATTTCAGGCTGACATAGACTGAGGGGAGAGTCAGAACTTCTGTTCTGGATTGGAAATGATAACTTTTTATGTTGGGCAATCTTTGTCAATAAATGTCAATCCTTGCTCAAATAGCGAGGCTAACTCTGTCCACGCTTCTTGAAATGTCGCATCAACCAATTCCTTGTCAACTTTCGACTCTTTATCGACTATGCCATCTCCCAGTTTATCTACACTGTCGATGCATATTCTATACAGCATAAGTGCAAGGTCAAATTTTCTTTCGCTAAGCCCATTATTTATTGAAGCGTGTTTACTGCGCCAAACATCAATATTTTCATAGATATGCGCTCCACTAATTGGAATATCACCACGCGCTACCTCGGCGACTTTATGATACATCGCGTGCACTCTCGTCATCGCTTCTATATTGAGGCGTAATTCGAAACGCGCTTTGGACTTAGGATGTTCTGATACTACCGTAATAACACGATATCCGTCATGTGTTTTTGCGTAAAGATTCTCAAATGTTACAGTTTCGTATCCCATATTTTTAAGCATATCGATTGCCTTTTGTGCGGACAATTGAAAATCGTCTCCAGATGTAGATAGCAACGTATACCTAACTTCGTCATTGCCTTCGTACTGCAATCCCTGACTTTCCCGCAGTATTACTTTTCTAATATGCGCTTCCTCGCTTTTTATTCTGAAGCGAAATCCATCAAAAAACATTCCTGTTGCGTGCGCGATTTCTTTCATGTCAGCAGATATAAAAGGTTCGGTCAAAATGGCGCAGTCACGTATTTCTTTCGCGTTAATGCCTCCGCCGTTAAGTCTTTTTATAACACGCTCATACGCACTCATATGATCATTGTCTTTAAAAACAAAACGCAATCCAGCATCGAATATCTCATTAAGTTTATCTTCCACTTCCCACCCTCTACCAATGTCACGCGTTTTTATTCCACGCAACTCGTCAAGCATAAGTGCTAGATAAAAGTCATCGCTACTTACACCGTTTTCCATAGACACTGCCCTGCTAGCTTCAATGTCAATATCGCGATTCAAAAGATGCGATTTTTTGTTTTTTACTGCAAATTCAGGACTCATAAGTTCCATGCCTTTTTCTCGCACACTTTCGCACAATTCCTCGGTTATTTCGGATTCGGGCATAACAGCCAGTTTGCATAAGCCACATTCAACATCCTCGCCATTATCGCAAAATGCATAGTAAAACCCTCCCACTCTTCCATCTTTCGTCGCCACTAGATACATGAGTGGAACATAGTCATTAACCCATGCGTAAAGCGAATCGTCCACTATCTCATGTCCATCAGAATCTAAATCGTATTTGTGCACAATATTCAAACCTCTCTTTGTGATGTCGTCCAGTTCATCGTGCACTTCATTCAATTGATTGCTAAGTACATCCATTTTGACATCTGGCACTATTTCTTCATCCTCTGTGATTTCAGGAGTTACATGTATTTCATTCCCTTCCATGGTTACTCTGGTTACTACTATTGGATCCTTAACGAGCGTTTTAGCCCACGCACTTATATTCTCAGCGCAGATTCTCGTAAGTTCTAACCCGCGCTCAAACTCCTCTTCGGTAAGTCCATTTTGCATAGACAGGCGCATACTTTCTTCGACGTCAATGTCATCGTAATCATCCATTTTTAACTCCAATACCTCTTACTACATCAACTATTTTACACCATCTCGCTTAGCATCGCAACCAAAACCATAATAAACTTTACGCCTTGCATGAATTAGAATTATTGGCTCTAATGCTTACAAACATTATACGTGAGATGAAAGTATTAAAAATCTTCACTTTCTGTTTGCGAAATCGTCCCTGCTCTATAAATATTTTACTTCTGTGCTATACTGTTTATGTGCAAATATATTTAGATTACGCGGCTGATGCGCCTATTCGCGATGTGGCGATTCGCGCTATGGGTGCAGAATGGAAAAACGCTGGTAACGCCTCGCAATTTCACGCTTCTGGCAGGCATAAGGCGAAAGTTTTGTCGACTGCGAAACGAGATTTGGCTGACTTGCTTGAGTGTTCGGAACATCAAATTGTCCTAACTTCTGGTGGCACTGAGGCAAACAATCTTGCCATAAAAGGCGTTTGGGATGGACAGTTTGATTCTAGCAGTGCCAAAAAACGTAACCGCATAGTGCTTTCTGCTGTTGAACATCCGTCTGTCATAGAGAGTGCTAAATATTTAGCCGAAACTCGAGGCGCATTAATTGACTTTTTGCCTGTTGACGCGCACGGTATCATAGATCTTACAGCACTTGAAAAAGCACTTAATGATGACGTGCTTTTAGTGAGTGTGCAGACGGTAAACAATGAAACCGGTGCGATTCAACCTGTTTGCGCGGCGGCTTCGTTATCGCATAGCGCAGGTGCACTTTTTCACACTGACGCAATTCAGGCGTTTACGCATTTGCCTGTAAAACTTGCAAATAATATCGACTTTATAAGCCTCAGTTCGCATAAAATCGGTGGACCAGAGGGAATCGGTGCACTTGTAGTGCGTAATAGAAAACTTTTGCACGCTCAAATGAGTGGTGGCGGGCAGGAATTAGGAAGTCGCTCTGGCACAGAATCCCCTGTTCTTGCGACAGGTTTTGCCGTTGCCGCGAAAGATGCACACGCTTCTATGCATAACGAAAACTCTCGATACTTCGCGTTCTATAAAACAATCACTGACTGGATAAAAAGTCACGATGCCATGAGATTAAACAGTCCAACAGCACTAAACAACTTTGCTGTTCCAAACATCATCAACTTTTCTATCAAGAATCTGGACTCTGAATCTTTGCTATTTATGCTTGATGAGCAGGAAGTTTCTGTCTCGATTGGCTCTGCCTGCCATGCTGGTGTCCAGCGAGTTTCGCACGTAATCGATGCGATGCGTGTGCCTGACGAATGGCGTAAAGGTCAGATTCGCGTTTCTTTCGGACATGCAACAACTTCGGATGACATTGCGGCGCTAATTAAGGCTGCTGAACAGGCAGTTCTATAACAATCACTCGCTTTTGCTTTTACGCGTGAAGTGTGATAAACTTAATATATACGCAAGTTTGCATTTAGTACGAAAGGAATTAGTATGAACTTATATGATATTGTTGTCAAAAATGCGCATGGCGAGGACGTGAGTTTGCGTGAGTATTCAGGAAAAGTCCTGCTCATAGTCAATACTGCCACACACTGCGGTTTCACTCCGCAGTACGAAGGACTCCAAGAACTATACGAAAAATATGTTGACGAGGGGTTTGAGGTTTTGGATTTTCCATGCAATCAGTTTGGGCATCAAGCACCTGAATCTGATGCTGAAATTGTGCAGTTTTGTAGCATAAACTTCGCTGTCGCATTTCCACAGTTTGCAAAGATTGACGTTAATGGCAAAGACGAAAGTCCGCTATACACGCATTTGAAGTCTGCTAAAAGTGGCGTGTTTGGTGATAAGATTAAGTGGAATTTCACAAAGTTTTTAGTAAACAGAAACGGAGAAGTAGTTGCTCGTTATGCATCTGCTACAAAACCGGAAACACTCGTCAAAGAAATCGAGATACTTCTAAAGGAGCAAAAATGAGAGTCGAAGTTAGATATTTGTCAAAATCTGGAAATACTGCAAAAATCGCAGAGGCTATAGCGAATGCGGTTAACGTTTCCGCAAAAACGATTAACGAACAAACCCCTGCTTATACAGACTTACTGTTCTTAGGAGGTGCTATTTACGGATTCGGTCTTGATGATCGCCTGAAACTGTATATTGAACTTCTACCAAAAAGCATCAAACGAGTCACTGTGTTCAGCACGACTGCCCTCTTGAAATCTGCGTATCCACAAATTGCAAAATTGCTAAAAAAACGTGACATTCCTGTTTCAGAAAACGAATTTCACTGCAGAGGCAAGTTCATTAACTTTCATAAGGAACACCCAAATGCTACCGACTTAGAAAATGCTACAATATTTGCGATTGATGAGTTACGTGATGCCAATCAGGCACTTCGTTAGAATGGCGAAAATGTTTCACGTGAAACATTTTCTAAAAACGGTGTAAATTCGTGTGCTTAGAAAGATCAGTCGGGATGACAAGATTTGAACTTGCGACCTCTCGACCCCCAGTCGAACGCGCTACCAAGCTGCGCCACATCCCGTATTTTATATTATACACGATATTTGCTCGAGATGCAACTTGTAAAATTATGCGTAGCTCCTCAGCCTAGACGTAGAGTATTACTCGTCGTTCGTGCCATGATACGCCTGCTTCGCTCGCATGCAGACTGTACATGCTCTTATTGTTGCTACTTTGCAGACTACGTACGGCTACAGACACTCCAGCATAACAAAAATGTTTCACGTGAAACATTTTGCACTTAGGCATTTCCCGTTTTTATTGCTTTTCCCACAGCAATTCCAAGATATGTGCCGAACACGCACGTAAGCACACTTCCAACTGCATATACGCCTGCAAGTGCATAGTTCCTGTTATCCAATAAAGAGAATGTTTCGTGCGAGAATGCAGAGAAAGTCGTGAATCCGCCACACAAACCAGTCATAACAAACTTTCGATGCAGATCATCAGTAAGCAACTCAGATGCGAGTCCAATCACGAACGAACCTAAAACGTTTATCACAAGAGTGATAATTGGGAACTCGTGTCGCAGTGGAATAAAGTACATCAAATATCTAAACACCGCACCGCAAAAACCACCTGCTCCAACTAACAATACTGAAACCATATATACAGTTTACTCTATTTTCGGGCACGATGCAAGCGGCTCATAACAAAAGGTAGCGTTTCAATTTCTGTGTATTTTATGAATCGGTTTATTATTCTTGCTCCAGCTTCTCTCTGAACCCCGCACTCCGATGTGGGGTCTTGAAAGGAAGTATTGCGTAGCAATGCAATTAAAGGCATTCGCGTTCGCTCATGCTTTATTTTAAGATTCCGCATCACGCTCCACTTCGTTTCGCGGTGCGGAATTCAGAACAAGAGTACTGCGTGGCATTAAGAGTACCACCTTGTCATCCCGTAGCGCGTGAAACGCGTGACACGGGATCTGGCTTCTTAGTACATAACGTACTTTCGCGCTAATCACAGATCCCACATCGCATTCGCTTGCGGGATGACAAGGGTGGGTGCGCTTGCGGGATGATGAGGGAAACGTGAACGGAGGAAAACGTGAATGAACATTTGACCCAGCGATTGGGCATTTGACCACGTTTGACCCATCGGCATTCGCTTTTCGCTCATACTTTAAGTATAATGTTTTAATGCAAAACTGTAAAGAACATTTGTATAATTACAACGTTGTAATTACAATAGTGTAAGCACCGCATATTCAAATTTCTTTTTATCTATGCCATTTCGCGGGCAAAAGTTATATACTGTGCATGCGCTAGGATTCTTTGTGCAGAGAGGAGTTGGTGCTTTGCAAACAGCACGTCCATGCGCAATTAATAAGTGCGACAAAACTGTTCTTTTGTTATTTTCAAAAAGTTTCTCTAAGTCTACACGTACTTTTTCTGGATCTTTTTGTGTGCTGAAACCTAGTCTTCTTGAAAGCCTGCCGACATGCGTGTCGACAGTGATGGCAGGAATGTCAAAAAAGTTTCCAAGCACGACGTTTGCAGTTTTCGTCCCTACACCAGGAAGCGTGACTAATTCGTCGTGCGTTTTCGGAACTTCGCCGTTAAAAGACAGTAACAGTTGGCGCGCGAGGTTGATTATATTACGTGACTTCGTGTGGTAGAACCCCAGTGGAAAAAGTATCCGCTCTATGTCCGCAATTTTTGCATTAGCAAGTTTTTCCGGAGATGCATATTGGCTAAAAAGTGGCTGTGTGACTTGGTTGACGCGAACATCGGTTGTTTGTGCGGAAAGCACAGTGGCTATAAGCAACTCGAATGCATTAGTGTAATTAAGCGTAACTGTTGCATCTGGATAAGTGCGGCGCAACACAGAATACACCTCATTAGCCCTAAGTCGCTTTTCTGCAATTCGTTCCATAATATTAAGTATACACTAAAACACCACAGTACTTAACTCGGTGTGAACCTCAAAGTCGTATTTCAATTAATTGTTTCACGTGAAACAATTTGTGCACTAATCGTGCGCATTAAGCGTTTGCGTACAAAGTGACACCGCAACAACAGAGGCGGTCGCTGAACGTAAAATTGTATCTGTAAGTAAACATGGCACTGCACCAAGTGCAAGAAATTGCTTCATCTCTGATTCGCTAATGCCACCTTCTGGTCCAGTTATTACGTAAATATCAGAAGAATGTTCGAGGTTAATGTTTTCGTTTAAGTACGTTGTAAGCGATTTCGTAGCGGTGTTGTGCAAAGCGACTAACAAAGGTTTTTTCGGGGAAGTTATTGCTGCGTTCTGCAGGTGTTCTAGCAGACCTGATGTTGATTGCGGTTGCGCAACTTTTGGTAAATATGACTGTCGCGATTGCTTCATCGCGGAAAGTGCTTTCAGTTGCCATCGTTCGCGCAACTTATCCGAAGACTTCGCAGACGCAAGGCGGACAATTGAGTGTTCTGCTTCCCAAGGAATAAATGTTTGCACGCCAAGTTCTGTACACATTTCAACTGCAAGTTCGTCGCGCTTATTTTTAAGCATCGCTTGAACGAGTGAAATGTGAAACCGCGATTCGGGCAATTTTTCTGCACTGAGAAGTCTAAGCACAATTTCAGACTTTGCAACATTAACTATTACAAATTCTGCACGAAACCCCTTACCGTCTGTTAATGAGATGCTATCATTTGCAGTGTGGCGTGCAACCAGAAGGTGCTTGAAGTCGCTAGTTACTTTCTCTGTCAGAGAGAGCGAGTCGCCAACAGAAAGTTGAGTCACAAGTCCTTTTAGTTCAGGCGCAAAATATACAGGAGTGGCAGTCATCATAAACGTCCAAATGTGCAAGTGTAATTCATGCTAAGATTTAGAACTTCAAAAAAGTCTGTTCATTATCTGCGTCGCTTATTTCAGCCACTACATCTTTAAGGTACAATGTCGCAAAATCTGGGTTACCTAAATACATGCCTTTAAGCATCGGATTTTCGGTAAGCATCGCGTCAATCGACTCTGGCGAGGAATCCAAAACGGCAGTCGCGGATAAACGAAACCATCCGCCATCAGGAGTCATCGCGGCAATTGCAATCGCGTGATTCGCTCCAATTTGTGCATAAACTTTTTTCTTACTGTTTGTGCAGATGTACAGTTTTCCGCCATGGCGTGTGACCGCGCCAAACGGACGAATTACAGGCTTGTCGCCATTTACAGTGGCAAAAAAGAAAACTTTACTGCTTTTTAATAGATCATATACTTTGTCCATAACATCTCCAATCGTTACTATATATTGTACACCACAAAAAGCCCAAATGCAAATAATCTAGTTTTTTGATGTGTACGTTTATATGAAGCACTTGCGGGACGACTTGTTTTGTGCTAAACTATAAGTGTACAATTGTTTCACGTGAAACATTTTGTAATACTAGGAGTTGTTAATGGCTGATATAAAATTAATTGCAGCGGACATGGATCATACGTTGCTAACAGAAAAAGGCGAATTGCCGCCTCGCTTTGACGATTATATTATGCGGATGGAGGAGAGTGGCATCACTTTCGTCATTGCAAGTGGCAGACCGCTGTATACGCTAGAGTGGACTTTTGCAAAAACTTTTCGCAATATGAGTTTTATTTGCGATAACGGCGGCGTTGTTTGCCATAGGGGCAATGTGATATTTAAGAGTACTTTGCCAGTTGATGAGTATCGCAAAATGATTGAGTTTGTCGAAACGGAAACAGATGGAATACCGATTCTGTGCGGTTTGGACACTATGTATCTGTCTGATAAATATACGGAGTACGAAGAGTTTCTGAAAAAATTCTATACTAAGATAGTGTTTGTTCAAAATTTGAGAAAGGTTGATGCAGTCGTCGACAAGTTCACTATTTATTTTCCGTATATGGACAGTAAAGAGTACTACGAACTGGTGTTTAAACCGAAATACTCTGGCAAACTTGCGGTTACAGTAGGCGATAAAATTTGGATTGACATCACGAACCCAGGCATCGATAAGGGTAGGGCTATACGGTTACTCGCCGACAAGCTCGGATTGCAGTACGACCAGATGATGGCGTTTGGCGATGCGTACAATGATATCGAAATGTTGCGGGCTGTAAAATATAGTTACGTCGTTGCAAATGCTGATGAGGAAATGCGGCAGTATGCAAATTATGTTACGGATTCGAATGACGAGTTTGGTGTCATAAAAGTAATAAATAAAGTACTGCAAGGCAAGTTTTGAGGAACTGCGCACATTACACGTCGTAATTGTCAGGCAAGTCGTTTTCCAATAAAACCACTTTGTGAGCGAAAGTTTTGAGTGAATAAACATGTTGCATCGCGTCTTGCAAAGTTGTGGCAACATAAATCTGCTCGGTAGGATAGTGGGCAGAAAGTAAGCCGTCACGAATCGCAGTAGTTTGTTTTTCACCGACAAGTATTATATAGTCACACACTTCGGCAGCCTGTTCGCCAAATTTTGCGTTACAGACATCTTGTTCCACGCCTAACTCAATCATACCAGGAGTCACCAATATTTTATAACCGCCTAGCATGTTAAGCGTTTTTAGGGCAGCGGCAGCACCTGCAGGATTGGAATTATAAGCGTCATCCAGAATTGTGAGGTCACCAGATTTGGAAAGCGAAAGGCGATGTTCTGTAGGCGTAATTCGTTTTAAGCGCATATTAATTTCGTCATCTGTAACGCCCAGATATTTTGCAACGGCAATTGCGCCTGCAAGATTAACCACGTTATGCTCACCAAGCAGTAAAGTTGCATACTCGGTTGTTGCAAAAGTTTCACGTGAAACATCCGCGTTGGGCGCGTTTGTAAGCGAACTCGCATCGCACGTGAGCGAAAAATCTGTGCCATTAGTTGAGGTAATAATGTCATGCGCGTGAACTGTCGCTGTATCATGAGTACCATATGTAACAGTGGGTTGGGCAGGTAGATTATCGTTAATTATATAGTTATCTGTGTTTGCAAAAAGCATTCCTCGTTGTTTTACGGCATCGGCGAGTTCAAACTTCGTGCGCGTAATGTTTTCTTGCGACAAAAAAGTTTCAAGGTGTTGATTGCCAATTGCAGTTAAGATTCCATGTGTAGGCTGCACAATGTCGCAAAGTTCAGCAATTTCGCCAACCTTTTTCGCGCCCATTTCACAAACAAAAACCTCATGTGTGGCACGCAAATCTTCGCGGATAGTCTTAGAAATGCCGAGCGGAGTATTGAAACTCGCTGGCGTCATGAGCACGCGATACTTCCCTTTTAACAGTTCCGTTACATAATATTTCATGCTCGTTTTACCGTAACTTCCCGTAATGCCGATGGTGATAAGTGAGGTGTGATTGCGGATAATACGCTTCGCGTCTTCAATAAAGTAACGCCTGAGTAGGGCTTCCATAGGTGTATTGATAAAGTTTGCGAGCAACGGCAAGCACGGCAATAGGGCAGTCAGGAAGTAAAGTGAAATTGAAACAGCGAGTAAATCAAACCCGAGTGTGCAAAACAGAATCGCGTAAGACAGGAGGACGAGCAAAACTGAAGTCGCGATTATTCGTTTGACACGCCAAGTGGAAACAAGCGGTTTCTTCTGTGTACTGCCAATCGGTGAATATGCAAGCGGTAGCGATAACGGCAACAAAACTGCCAATAAAACTAGGCTATTTTCAGACAAACTACCAAAAATGAGCAACAGAATAAGCCAAAGCGTGCCGAAGAATAGCAAAAAAACGTTTGGCAAGAATTTCGTGTCATTTCTTAGCATCCAGCGCAGATGTTCGCCGTAATTATAGCCGTTTAACTGGAAAATGTGCAATAGTTTTTTTGTATAGCGCACGGCGACATGTGAAATTGCAACAATCAGTACAACACGAACAACGACCAAAAAGGCAAGTAGTCCGCCAGCGGCGTCAAAAGTAAAATCAAGCATCTAGTTCCTTACATTAAAATTGTAACACAGTTAAAGTGAAAAAACCTGTAATAACCGATTTTTGTCGTTCGCAGGAGCACTTCATGCACTTTTAACTTGACATCTCAGGTGAATGCACGAGGTTCACTTCATAGTGCGTAGGCATGTACGACAGGGGAAAGGCGTTCACATAGAGAGTACTCTTATATCGTTAACCACGGCGTGCGATCCAGTCGTAAGAATCGGAATTCGCGTCGCGAATACTTTTATTGTGCACGCCATTCAGGCTCGCGAGGAAACGGAATTCATTTCATTCATGCTTTGATAGCACTGCGTCAGCAAGAATCGGCATTCGCGTCGCGAATACTTTTATTGCGCTGCGTTTCGCTGAGCGCGGTTAAATCGGAGTTCAGGCTACGCCTTCACGCTTTTATTGCGCTGCGTTTCACTGAGCGCGTTTGATTCGGAGTTCGCCTGACGGCTCACGCTTTGATAGCGCTGGCGTATGGTTTCGCCTACGGCGCAACAATACTTGCGCATTGCTTGGATTTTTCAATATGAAAAATCCAAGCCTCTGCTGTGAAGCTGCTTTTGGGTTAAGAGTTACCCTGCTGCAGAGTGGCTTGGCTTGGCGTAGCCAAGCCAAGCCTTAGCGCAACATAGAAAATAACAAGCGAAAGCGAAGTTGTTTTGTGTGTTGCGGGGTAAGAGTGTGAGCACGCGTAGCGTGTGAACTCCGATTCGTACGTAGCGAGAAGTACTCTTAATGTCACGCAGTACTTCTACTCTGAATTCCGCACCGCGAAACGAAGTGTAGCGTGATGCGGAATCTTAATTAATGCGTGAGCGCTAGCGAACTCCTTTAATTGCATTGCTACGCAATACTTTAATTAAGATTCCAGAGGGTCGGACGCTCCTCGCGTTGGGTCGCAGGGGGTCAAATGCTCAATCGCATTTTCCTTCACCTGGGGTCAAACGCTCAATCGC
>JAISFQ010000121.1 GCA_031263495.1 Candidatus Nutricula glyptotermitis | reverse complement strand
CTGGGTTAAGTCTTGAGAAACGAAAGAGAGTTTTTGAATGGCGTCTATGGCAGAAGTCTATTGACCCTAATCTGAAAGATTTTTTGTGATTCTATCCTCTTTTTTTGCACCATTACTCGCCATTTCGTTTTTTTAACGATATCGTGTATAATTTTAATACAAAAGTTTGTGGCAAATGAACTGCGCTGGCGATGCAGTGCTGACGTTAGAGTTGAGAGATACGTCAACACTGCAACAGGAGTCTAGCCAGCGGAAAGCGCCAATATTTTGGCGACGTTTATTTGTTTGAACTTATTCCAAACTACTGTTAATATATTCTGTGTTGTGCTAGAAACTATTCGACACAATATATTATTAGTAAAAAATGGAAGGTTGCCGCCGCTCAGGTCGGGAAACAAACCAGTGAATGAATAGCCTCGGCGAGTTGGAGCATTTTGAGGCAACTTGGATGTTTCCTGAATGATTATGGAAATAATTCGTTGAGCGGCGGACGTCTGTTTGCTGCTACTGTTATGTAATGCGCAGGAGATAGCTAAAGGAGGCTTTTTGCGCAATAAGCAGTAGGTTTGGAGACTTTTGTATACAGTAAAATACATACGCGAACGCGATGCATCTGTGTTTATATTCAAAGCAGTATTGGGACTGGAGAAAATACGGTAACGAATTGTTTGAGAAGTTCCAGTTACATTCGCCTTATTAGCATTATCCACTTTAGAGTATTCAATTGTTTTTCTAATCAAGAATGTAAAATATACATAAGTTAACTTGCATTTTTTGGATTCGTAAACAGATGTAATAAACGAACAAGTCAAATCACCATTGCTCTTAAAAGTGCGAAAAACGTGTAGAGAAGTTGAGGGTTTTGGTGCATAACAAACCATAGCGACATCGCGCAAGCCCCTAAGCAGGACTAACCGAAACCACTCAGAGTCAGCATCAAAATGCTCACTCATAATCCCCCCATGCAACAACTTTGTTACATATGCATAATCGTCGATAACTATTTTTCTTTGCATATTATCCCAACCTTGAGATTCGCACTGTAAGTTGTCGCTTAAATATTCAAGCACAATTCTTATTGGATTAAACTTGTCGTTTCCGACATAGTCCCACCACCTTACAATGTCGACATACATCGATTTACGGAGTATTCCGTACTTAATATTGTACACTACTTCTAATTTCGATGCAAGCACTTTATGAATTGTTACAATAATTGTTACAGTTTTTATAAAATGTCCTGCTCAGGAGTGTGTGATTATAAAAATAAGTTTTGTAACAATTGAGATTTATAAATTAAGTCCGCTGTGTTTGCATTAAATATGATTGTTAAAGCGCTAGCGATGTTTATTTATGGAGGTGGCGCATAAATACAAGCACATCAAGCAACAAAAAAGCGATAGATCCGATGGTAAGAATTAGTGCATACAGGAGATTGTCGGCAAAATTTAGTTTTATTACAGCAAACATCAGCGCAAACAGTAAGACCATTTTTATTATCCACGCAACAGCCATCGCGATCGTTTGCACAGAAATGTCTTTTCTTTTTAATAGTACAATTGCAGCAGGCAGTGGGTATTCAAAAAGTGCAAGTGAGCAAATTGCAAGAACAGCGGTGAAAAGTTTTGAGAAATCGCCAAGTGCTGTAAATATAATCGCAAATGCTGTTACTCCTAATAAAAGCATAATCGTAATGCACTTTATTATTGACTGCATTATCTTTACAATTGGCAATTCGTACTGATATTTTTCAAACACTTATCTCCTCTTTACTAAACTTTTTATATAAATCTGTGCGCTTGAATTTATCGACAATTCCGCCAAGTAAGAACGTCAACACCAATAAAACCGCAATTCCTATAATGAATATCAAAAGTACATCTTGTTGCGGTATGAAAACTAAAAGCAGTGCAGAATACGCAAAAAGTCCAGTCCAGCTGTATAAAAGTAAGACAGCGGCGCGTTTTGAATGTCCAATATCTACGATTCTATGATGCAGATGCATACGATCTGGTTCAAATGGACTTTTTCGCCGCAACACTCTGCGAATGACTGCGAGTAACATATCTATGCAAGGTAATAAAAACATTAGTACTGGTAACAAAATCGGCATATAAGCAGGCAAAGTTTCGATAGAAGTGGCGGCTGGGTCGATCCTTCCAGTGACTAATATTGATGAACATGCTGTCAAAAAGCCTAAAAGCATGGAACCAGTGTCACCCATAAAAATGCGTGCTGGTGCGAAGTTTATGAATAGAAAACCTGCGCAAATCCCAATTGTAGCGACTGTAATTATAGAAACTAGCGATGCGTATGACGTAAATTGACTAGAAAGTGAGTATGAGTAGATATAAAATGCGCTTGAACCAATCAATATAGTACCTGCTAGCAGCCCATCTAAGCCATCAATAAAGTTCGTAGCATTCGTGAGGGCAACGATAATAAATGTCGTGACAGTAACCGATGCAAGTGGTGAACCGACTATTAACCCCCAAAGTGGCAACGAAAAAAGTTGTACACCATTAATCGCCACAAGTACGCCAATCAATATCTGACCTGCAAGTTTCAGTGTCCAATCTATTTCAAATAAGTCATCTAGTACGCCAAGCACAGCAATTAGCACTGCACCAATCACAATCCACAATACTTGCGTGTTATATTCAAAAACATTCGCTAAATAGGGAATTGTATACGCATAAAACATAGCGAATATAAACCCCAAGCACATAGAAAGCCCTCCCATTCTTGGAGTTGGTTCTTTATGCGAATCGCGATCGCGAAGTGGAGTAATTGCGCCAAAACGGATTGCAATTGCGCGAACCAAAGGCGAGAGTAAAAACGTCGATAGTAACGCTACTAGCGCCACGAGCAGGTAAATTCTCATTCGCCTTACTCCTTAATCTGCAATTCAATAGGTGCATGGTCGGAACCAAATTGACTGCTCACAATCCGCGCATCCTTTATTTTTGACTCCAATGTTGCACTTACGAAAAAATAATCGATGCGCCATCCGATATTTCGAGCTCTTGATGCAGCAAAGTTGGACCACCATGAATATGCGCCAGTTTCATCGGGGTAAAAGTGTCTAAAAGTGTCTATAAAGCCAGCTTGGATGATATTATCGATGCCTTCGCGTTCCTCAACTGTAAATCCATGTTTTCCAACATTCGCCTTCGGATTCGCAAGGTCAATTTCCTTATGCGCCACGTTCAAATCTCCACAGAATATGACTGGTTTTGCCGTTTCTAACTCCAGCATATACTCTAAAAACGCCTTGTCCCAATCGTTGTACCGAAGGGAAAGTCTAGATAAATCGTTCTTTGAATTTGGTGTATATACACTGACCACAAAAAACTTTTCAAATTCCGCCACTACAACTCTGCCCTCACTGTTTGCTTCGCCTAAATCATATTCTGAAGCGATACTTTCTGGAATATTATACTTTACAGTCACTTCTTCGTGATTTTTGACTAGCTCTTTTAGATAAAATATCGCAGTTCCAGAGTAGCCTTTTCTGGTGGCAGGATTGTAAACTCTGACATAGTCTTTTAGAAAATCGTCACGCAGCAGTTCTTCTTCTGCCTGCTCCTCACTCGCTTTTATCTCTTGCAGACACAAAATATCTACGTCCTCTGTCTGAAACAACTTCTTTAGTTCGCCCTTTTTCAGCACAGCACGCACGCCATTAACATTCCATGAAAAAATACGCATGGTAATATATTAGCACAAATTGACCCCAGATTCCACGGCAGTTGCCATTAGAACACATTTTATGCTATACTATTAATATGCGAATACACTTAGGAACGGATCATGCAGGGTTCGAATTGAAAGAGATTATAAAGGCTCACCTGCAAGAACAGGGGCATCAGGTGATAGACCATGGCGCACTTGAATATGACAAAATGGATAACTATCCAGTATTTTGTCTGGCGGCAGCACGCGCTGTACGTGATGATGAAGGCAGTTTAGGCGTAGTTTTTGGAGGTTCTGGCAATGGCGAGCAGATGGCTGCGAACAAAGTTCAAGGCATCCGAGCAGCACTAGTTTGGAATATAGCCACTGCGGAACTTGCGCGAGAACATAACGATGCGCAGATTATGGCACTTGGAGCACGTCAAACAAACCCCGAGGACGCTATAAAGTTTGTCGATGCGTTTGTCGAAACGCCGTTTAGCGGCGACCCACGCCATTTGCGCAGAATCGTGATGCTGGGCGACCCCGAGGCGTATTAAACGTGTGGGCGATAGGTAATATATTAACAGTTACAGAGGAAATTATGCACAGAATATTTCGTTTTTTCACAAGAAATGCATTTATGCGCGGAGTGAAGCCCATTATGTTTCGTTCAAAACCAGATGCAGCGCATGATACTATGTTAAAGTTTGGCAATGCAGCAGGTAAAGTCCCATTTTTGCTCGCCTTACTCAGGTTTGCATGCAAAGTCGAATCAGATGCGCTCAAAGTCAATGCAATGGGTATTGAGTACAAAAACCCAATTGGTTTGGGCGCAGGATTAGATAAAAACGCCGTACTTGCAGCATGTTTGCACTCTTGCGGCTTTGGACATGCGACTTTTGGCTCAATAACTGGCAGAAAATCAGTCGGCAACCCAAGACCTTGGTTTCATAGGTTACTGAAATATTACGCACTCGTGGTTCACGTAGGTTTGGCGAACGAGGGCGTTGATATAAATGGTGACAAAATAGCATCTGAGGCGGAAAAGTTTGGCGAAGATATGAAAGTCGCAGCATCAATTGCTCGCACAAACGACAAGGAAGCGAGTTCTAGTATAGACGACGCAATAGCAGATTATGTCTATTCCATGCGCAAAATCGCAGGCAGGACGCAGTTTATTGAACTTAACATTTCCTGCCCAAACACATACAATGGCGAACCGTTCGCAAATCCGGAAAACTTAGATTTGCTACTTGCAGAACTTGACAAAATTGATCGCAAAAACGTACCAATGACTGTAAAAATGCCTTCTGACAAAACGTGGGAAGAGTTTAGAGAGTTGTTAAATGTTATCGCGAGACATGATATACAGGCTGTCACAATCGCGAACCTCAGAAAAGATCGCACAGGTATTGAAATTTCGGATGAGATTGAAGGTAACTTCTCAGGCGCACTCACATACGCAAAATCAAACGACTTTATTCGCAGAACTTATAATGAGTTTGGTGATCGTTTCGTAATCATCGGTTTAGGCGGTGTTATGACTGCCGAACACGCATATGCGAAAATTCGCGCTGGCGCAACACTTGTAGAACTCGTTTCTGGACTCATGTTCAAAGGACCGCAAGTCGTGGCTGACATCAAGTTTGGGCTTATAAAACTCTTAGAACGTGATGGGTTTGCGAATATCGAAGAAGCAGTCGGAGCAGATGCATAGCAGGCGAATGCTTTTACCGCGTTGCGTGAAACGCAACGCAGTTGATTCGGAGTTCAGGCTACGCCTTCACACTTTTATTGCTCGGATTAACCTCGCTACTCTGCTTACGAGTTGTTGTTAGGGATAGAGTTGTATCATTCCATTCGCTTGTTGCGCTCGCGCTTACGCGCTTCGCGGTTGATTCGGAATTCGCCTACGGCTCATACTCTAACAGCGCTGGCGTATGGTTTCGCCTACGGCGCAACAATACTTGCGCATTGCTTGGATTTTTCATTCTGAAAAATCCAAGCCTCTGATGCAAAGCTACTTTTTGTTTAAGAGTAACTCTGCAGCAGAGTGGCTTGGCTTGCCAGAGGCAAGCCAAGCCTTAGCGCAACATAAAAAACAACAAGCGAGTAGCGAAGTTGTTTTGTGTGTTGCGGAGTAAAAGCGTGAGCGGTAGCGAACTCCGATTCGTACGTAGCGAGGAGTACTCTTAACGCCACGCAGTACTTCTACTCAGAATTTAGCACCGCGAAACGAAGTGTAGCGTGATGCGGAATCTTAATTAAAAGTATTCGCTTGCGAATGCCTTTAATTGCATTGCTACGCAATACTTTAGTTAAGATTCCGCATATTCGTGCGGAATTCAGCGGGGTGGAGTACTGCGGAATTCTGAGGTGAAGCATGAGCGAAGCGAATGCCGTTGCGCGGTGATGCAGATCCCGTGTCGCGCGTTTCACGCGCTACCTAGATGACAAGGAAAACAAAGCAACATCACCCACGTCTACCAAACAAAAAACAAAACCCAGCATCCAATCCCAACTCCCCCAACCTGACCAAAACACCAGAGCGAATAATATATAACAAGACACAGGTATGAAAATATTTTTATGCGCGGTTCGTAAAAGCATCTGTGCCATATCTCCGCCTAAGCCACGTAAGTGGTGTGGTGGAGGTAATGGTGCT
>JAISFQ010000044.1 GCA_031263495.1 Candidatus Nutricula glyptotermitis | reverse complement strand
ACTAATTACTCCTTACTAATTACTCCTTACTAATTACTCCTTACTAATTACTCCTTACTAATTACTCCTTACTAATTACTCCTTACTAATTACTCCTTACTAATTACTCCTTACTAATTACTCCTTACTCATTACTCCTTACTCCTACACCTCCGCCCCTCAGTGCATCCGCTGGTTTCAGCATAATTCAAAGCGAAGTATTTGATGCCAGTGCGCGCGCTGGTGCGACTTTCGTTGCCTGAAACGCCGGATAAAGTCCTGCTAAGATGCCGACTAGAATGCCGACGAGTGGTGCCAGGAATATCCACAGCGGTTCGATGACTGGCGTCCAGCCGTTGACGATTGAGCCGATTAGAATTGCGCCGATGCCAAATACGTTGCCGATTGTCGCGCCGATTGCACCGATGAATGCGGATTCGAGCAGGAACTGGAAGCAGATGTTGGTGCGCCTAGCGCCTAATGCGAGACGCAGTCCGATTTCGCCACGGCGTTCTAGCACGGAGACGAGCGTGGTGTTCGTGATTGCGACACCGCCGATGAACAGCGCGATGACCGAAAGTAGCAAAAGCATGGAACTCATCGCGTTTGTCGCTGCTTCTGTCGCGATTGACCAGTCAGGAGGCTTGGTGGATTCGAGCAATGCGGGGTTGTCGGGGCGCAGGGCTAATGGTGCTTGCACGCTGATGAGCGAAGCGGCGCCAAGTTCTGTTTCGACTGCCATCTGCGCTGCGTTCTGAGAGTTCGGCATGCCAAATTGTTCAAGTGCGGTCTGAGTAGGCAAAACGATTGCGCTGTTTAGTTCGGGCAAAATGTCCGTAAACTCGTCCAAAATGCCGACGACTGCATATGCGCGGTTATCGATAAACACTGTCTGCCTAGAACCTGCATACGATATGCCTAACTTTTCCGCTGCTAAATAGCCCAAGAGCACGGCATTTGCGCGTATTTTGTTGAACGATGAATTCAGATTTACGCCACTTTTCACAGTGCCACCAGCCGCCGAAATCGCACCGCCATCCGCTGCAAAAAGCGTGAGTGAAGTGCCCATATTTTCCAAACTGTCGACTGCTGGACGTTTTGCGACATTCAGTGACGAAACATTCTCTGCGCCCTTACTTGTGTCAATCTGAAAGTAAACGCCAGCATGCTTTACGCCATTTAACTTGGTAAGTCTAGCCTCCGAATCTTCCAAGAAATTGTAGCCAGGCGTGCCATTTGCGTTTTTCGTTTCAATATCGACCACTTCGATGTGCGTTGCTTGTAGTTCGCTAAAACCTTTCGCTATCTGCCCGTCCGCAGTCGCGCCCAAACCGACGATCGCGATAAAAGACGCAACTCCCAAAACCGTGCCCAGCATCGTGAGCAGTGTTCGCAAGCGTTGACCTGCGATTGCGTCCAGTGCTTCATAAAAAAGGTCAGATATTTTCATACGCTAATCTCCCCGTCCTTCATGTAAATTATGCGCTGTGTTTTTGTGGCTAACTCGTTATCATGCGTTACGACGATGATTGTGAGCCCATAAGTTACGTTCATGTGGCGCAAGATTTCGATGACTTCGTTTGAGTTCTCGGAGTCCAAATTGCCAGTCGGTTCGTCGCAGAGCAGGAGTTTTGGTGTTTCAGATATTGCACGCGCGATCGCGACTCTCTGCTTTTCGCCACCTGAAAGCGTGTCGGGATAAAAGTCTGCGCGGTTTTCCAGCCCTACTTTTTTGAGTGCGTCGGTAGCGTTTTGAAACCGTACTTTGCGTGGTACTTTTGTGTACATACCTGAAAGCGCGACATTTTCCGTCACTGTTTTGGAAGCGATAAGGTGGAACGATTGGAATACGAAGCCGATTTTTGAGCCTCTGAGCAGCGTTTTTTCGTTCGCGTTCAAGTCTTTTGTGTCTTTACCGTCGAATAAATAACTACCACTAGTTGGCACGTCAAGTAGCCCTAAGATGTTCAGGAAAGTTGACTTACCGGACCCTGAAACGCCGACAATCGAGATGAATTCGCCTTCGTTAATCGACGCAGAAACGCTTTTGAGCGCATAAACTGGTGGCTTAGTAGGGTATGTTTTGCTGACGTTCTGAAATGTGATTAGTGGCATTTTTACCTTCCTATCAGCACTTTGTCATCTTTTTTGAGCGCACCTTCGGTCTTTGGCGTCACTTCGACGAGCCCATCCCCGCTCACACCAATTTTCACAGCAACTTCGGTCAATTCATCTTTTTCGCCTACTACCATTACGAACGTTTCGCCTGCTGAATCGGAGGAAATCGCACCTAGTGGAACTGCCAAAACTTCGTTCTTAGTCGATGCGGCATGAAAAATGACCTTGACATTCTCGCCCGAACGCGTAAAATCGAGCGGATCATTTGGTGTCACTGTGAGTTCTACGGAAGTCGCACTTTTGGTC
Source organism: Candidatus Nutricula glyptotermitis (assembly GCA_031263495.1). GTDB lineage: Bacteria > Actinomycetota > Actinomycetes > Actinomycetales > Bifidobacteriaceae > Nutricula > Nutricula glyptotermitis. The sequence continues at coordinate 4,486 of JAISFQ010000044.1, read as the reverse complement.
TGGTCATCGGACGCAGAACCTTTGGAAATGTGAGTTATAGTGCCTTTGACTGGGTTATCTTCGGTCAGGTAAATGTCTGCTTCCAAACCATTATGCACCAAATCTGCTTGGTCGGACGGAATCGTAACGTCAAGTTTTAGGGCATTTGGCGTCAATATAGCGACGACTTGTGGCGTTCCAAAACCTATATTATTCGTTACCGCAGTCACGTGAACAGGCATTTCTTGTATAAACACGAGTTCGGTCTTGGGAACTGTCGGCGCTTCTTGTGCCTTGTCAGGTAGCATTAAGTTAGGGTTATCAGCGTTCGCGGTCTCATTTGTGTTTTCGCCAGTTTCCTCAGGCATCACTTCGACTGTCTGCGGAATGAAACCCCTGTCTTTATAAAACCTACCGACTGCGTCCTGAGTTGCCTTGTCGTAAGTGGAATTAATCGCGCCACCGTAAAAGCCAAGGCGTGCTAATGAGCGTTGCAACTGGGCAACATCTTCGCCAATAAAATCGGGTTCAATGTCGCGATACATCGTCATCTCGCCCTGCATTATGAAAAGTGGGCGCTCCTGAATTTCCGCAATCGCCTGCCCTTCCCAAACCTGATCGCCGACTTTCATGTTCACGGCAGTTAGTATTTCTGGACTACCTTCGCCTGTGACCGACCCCGTGCGCAAAAGTGCTCCATGACCGACATAATACGATTTTGCAGGAGTTATCGCACCGCGCGAAATGATCGTGTTTGCTATTTTTTTATACTGCACATTTTCCGTAATCAGAGTCGGAACAGGTGGCGCACTTTGCATTTTCTGCTGGTCAGGCGATATTATGAACTGGCTCGCCAAAATGCCTACTCCTGTGCACACCACTGCAACAATTACCAGCGCAAGTAGCCATTTGTTCTTTGGGTTGAAACGCTTGTGCTTAGGCGCACTTGGGTTTTCGCGCTGTCGCGTATCGTTTTCGTCTTGTGGCTCGTTTTCGTCAGTTTGCGGTTCTATCTGCTCCGTTTCGGCTAACTGCTCGTCGTCCACGTATTTGAAATCGCTGAACATGTCAGTTTCTGTGTTTTCGTTAGTATCGTTGTTACTTTCACTCATAAGTTAATCTCCCCACACTTTCTGTTTTACCCGTACTCTTTTATGATGTCCTCGGCGCGTTTTACAAGGCTGTTAACGTAAGCCTTTTCTTCGTTAAAGAGTGGTAGGTTCTCTTGGATGACGCGGTTTTCATGTTCGTATAGGATGTCGTACCACGTGTCAAGAAAGTTTAAGTTAGTTTTGCAGGTAGCGTCAGCAGTTGCAACCAATATTTCGTCTTTTTTATGTTTAGAGTTCCAGTCATGCTCTTCCTCGAGGTTGAATGTTTTTTCTCTAGCTTCAAGCGGTGTTGCAAATTTGTACCCACTTTCAGACATGCAGTCAGACCATTTTCCGACTAACGAAACCATACGAGAATCTGCTTCAGCTGCTACGTTTGCAGAACTGCCCAGAGCACCTATGTCCCTTTTTTTAGCACCCTCAACATCAAGTGATTTGTAAAACTCATCTACGGCTTTTTCGTCGCATTCATAATATACTGTGTTTTCTTTTTCGCTATCTGCTGTTAAGTTTTCGTTTTTCTTTTGAGCTTCCTGCTCTCTGTAAAGTTCGTCATTGTTGATGTACCTCTCGCCATCAAAAAACCAGTTATCACCATTTTCATCAACATAGCCATTACCTTCTATTGTATAACCAAACTTTTTTGCTTTTCCCACATCAAAGATGCCCCACTGAGTCCACAGTCCAGCAGTTTCAGATACTTGAGAATCAGCATCGTTTTCAGATGAACCAGTTTGGGGAGTATATGTAAACCCTCTTTCTTTCATGCACACAGTTACTAAAATATCCAGTGCTTTGTTTATTGAGTCTCCCTTTTTCGACACTAGAGAAATTTCGTCAAGTGGGCTTCGTCGCTCTTCCGTACCTGAAATAGTTGGCGCAGAACTTGGCGAAACTGACTGCTCAAACTCTTCTTTGTATAATGTATTGTCCGCAGTACCTGCTCCTTGGCATGCACTCAAAAAAAGAGTGCATGCCAAAAAAAAACTAAAGATTGTTAAAATCTTTTTTGCTTTAATCATTAGTATAGACCTGCTTTGTCTTTAAACCAACACGTGTCCTTTGCTTCCCTGTTAAAGCCAGCGGGGACTTTTGATAAACCAGGAAAATACGTGTATCCAATTGCCGAATACCCTTTAACCTGCGTTCTTAAATTCCTAGCACTTACCCAATATGTTGAGTAAGCAGTCGAACCGTTAACCGCATCTCCAGCCAATGCGTAGCAGTCAGCCCTTGCGCCGTCGCCCCTATATCCAATACCTAAAGATGTAGCATTTAACCTACCCTTTGTTTTGATATGCAACCCTACTTTCGGTTCATAATCCTTAGTTATCGTCGGCACACCACTCGCCGGTACAGCGAACAACCCTAGTGATAGCACTAGACCCAACATCGCAGGTAACGCAATTAACGCCCTGCCTTTCTTTTTAGATATTACCGTAATATCATCCTTTCTTACTACAATTAATCAATATGATGTGATTAATTTTTCATATACATATGGACATAATTCGTTCAGTTTTCACACAAACTCACTACGTCCATTAAATATTCTACACTACTTAATTTTCATAATCAAGCGTTTTTGAAATGTTAACGAATTGTTACAAATAGGAGTTCGCTTGCGCTCATACTCCACCTCAGAATTCCGCACCGTGAACAATAGTGAAAGTGCTAAAATAATCTTTCGCGAGTCCATAATTTGCATACGCCATATACAACTCTTTGGGACTGCCTGTTAGGGAAACAGTGGGCATTAGTGGTTTTACATTTAGTAAATCTTTCAGGTTGCTATACTTTGATATCATGTCTTCCAAATTGTTATAGTATGATATGTTGCAACACAGAATGACCTTTGTGGTCTCGCTCATTTTGCTTAAATCCATTTCTTGAAGTTCTTTTTTGTATCTAGCACTTCTTTCTTTGCTTACAGTATCGTCTGATTCGTAATACGCCAATCGATTAAAATATGCATCTAATTGCCCAAAGTCGTTATAATCCCAGTCGGTTTGATCCACATAGTATATCTTTCTGATAGTCTTTGCATTAAAAAAGTTTTGGCGTGACGTTTTGTGTGTGTCGTCTTTAATGGCAAGCGTTTTTTCATTTGTGTACATTTTTCAATCTCCTTACAGTACAAGTGTACCATATGCCTTGAATGTGCGCAATATTTTTCATCATATTACCCGTGCTCCTTAATTATGTCTTCTGCGCGCTTTACTAGGCTGTTATGATACGCCTTTTCCGCCTCGAACAATGGCAGGTTTTCCTGAATAACTTCCCTTTGCTTTTCGTACAGAATGTCGTACCAAATTTCGGCATAATTTGCTTCTTTTATGCATGTCGCCATAGCAGTAGCGAGAGCAATTTGCGCTGATTTGTAGGCTTTATCCCATAAAATCTCTTTTTCCGTGTCAAACGGAATCCCTAATTCTTCAGGTGTCCTTTTGCCTACTGGATAGCCATTTCTGTCCATGCATTCGGAGTCTATTTTTTCACGTTCAAGCATTCTAGGGTCAACTTTCGCTGCTTCTGTCGCTGATGCTTGAATTTGAGCAAGTTCTGCGCTTCTTGATTTTGCGCCTTCTACGTCTAAACCTTCGTATAATTTGTCATTACCAAGTTCGCCACATTCTGAAATTGCATCACTATTCGCCTTTTCGCTCTCAGTTAAGTCTTCATAAGTTTCGTCTGAAGGAGGCCCCCATTTTTCTCTATAGTACTCTTCATTCATTTCAACATATTTTTCTGCTTCCCAGTCCCAGCCCCACTGACCAAGTTCTTCGCTTACAATCATAGGCGAAACAAAACCATATTTTTTCGCTCTCTCAACGTCTCCATCTCCCCATATGCCCTCAGGCGTGTCACTTTCGTACATGGATTCAAATCCACTTTCAGGCAGATCATCAGGATAATAGTTTTCGTTGTGACTTTCAGGAAACCCCTTATCTTTTAAGCATTTATTTTTCACAAGGTCTTCCGCTTTATCCATAAGCCTTAGTACGTCATAATCCATGCCAGTTCCCATCTCGTCAAATGGGCTCATACGTTTTGCACTCGGCGCAGGACTTGCAGATGCAGTCGGCGAAACTGCTTGCTCTACTTTCTCTTGGTATAAGTTATTGTTCGCGTTGTCGGCGGTTTGGCACGCGGTTAGGGTTAATACGCATAGTGTTAATGCGAGTAGGGTTTTTAGTGATTGTTTCATCCGTACTCCTTAATTATGTCTTCTGCGCGCTTTTGTAGGCTTGCGACGTATGCTTTTTCCTGTTCAACTAGTGGTAGGCTTTCTTGAATTATGCGGTTTTGGTGCTCGTATAAGACGTCAAGCCAAGTGTCCCAATATCTCAAATCTGCTTGGCATGTATAATCGGCAACAGCGACTTCGATTTCTG
>JAISFQ010000016.1 GCA_031263495.1 Candidatus Nutricula glyptotermitis | reverse complement strand
CTAAGTCCAAGTGAACCCATTACCATTTGACTCAATGCATCTGTGTATTTCATAATTCACCTCAATAATTATTGTAGCATTTTTGGAGTTATGTTTCCAAGACTTTGGGAGTAGAGCCAAAATTTTTGTTTACCATTCACTTCTAAAATCGTGCTATAATAATTATTGAACTTAGTATTAAAAGGAATTATATGCCACGTAATTGGACACTCTCGTTTGAAGTGATGCCACCGCGCAATCCTCAAACTGCACCTAAGTTTTGGCATAACGTCGACGAATTGGTAAAACTGCGTCCTCAGTTTTTGTCTGTAACATATGGCGCAGCAGGCAAAAATCGCGGAACTGCGCTTGATGTTGCGATAAAGATTGTAAAAGATACACCGATTACACCACTTGCCCATCTCACAAGTGCCGATATGGCGAAGGAGGACGTGGAAAAAGTGGTCGATAAGTTTTTGCAACACGGAATTCGCATGTTTTTGGCACTACGCGGAGATCCGCAGACAGTAGACACTGAGAGAAAAGTTCCAGTGGGCACAAAAATGGTGGAATCCGCATCTGAACTTACATATTTAATCCGTTCGCATGATAGGCGTAATCAGCGGCTAAATGCGTCCGAAAAGTTCAAATCGATTGCACGACCACTAGTTATCGCAGTTGCCGCGTTTCCCGATGGCAACCCCGAGTTACGGACAAATCAGGATCAGGAAATTGAACGCCTACTTGAAAAGCAGGATGCAGGTGCAGATTTTGCGATTACACAACTGTTTTACGATTCGAAAGTGTTCGATAGTTTTATGCAAAAGTCTAGGAAACGTGGTGTCACATTGCCAATCATCGCAGGAATTATGCCTACTTGGGAGCCACATCGCCTGAATCGCTCGTTTGAAAACATTGGCATTCGTCCATCAGAGCAGTTACTCCGCGACCTAAACAACGCCGATAATGATGAACTGCGCGAGAACATAGGGTTGCAATTTTTCCAAAACTTATCCTCACATGCCCTGCAATCAGGCGCAACTGGCTTGCACTTTTTTACGTTTAACAACAGCGAACCAAGCGTGGAGCTGCTTAAAACAATGAGTAGTTAGTAAGGAGTAGTTAGTAAGGAGTAAGGAGTAATGAGTAAGGAGTAAGGAGTAAGGAACGCTTCGCTAAGGAGTAATTAGTTCACTTTAACTCTAAATAGCGGGGAACAGGTATTTCATTGACCACCTTCTGCGTAGCCTCACAATCAGCACGTCAAGTACAGCAAACACGATGAAATATGCGACCAAAACCAATGACTTCTGAAGCACAATGTCGAGTGAGCCACCATAAAGCAAGTTCCTGAGTGCATCAACAGCGTGCGACATCGGCATTATGAGATAGAACAGTTGATCTATTACAGGTAAAGTTTGCCAAGGGAACGTGCCACCAGACGATGTAAGTTGCACAATCATCAGCACAAGCCCAAGAAACAGCCCGACTTTGCCAGCCGCAGTCACGAGAAAATGCACGATAGTCAAATATGTAAGCACCATCAGGAACAAAAACAGCACTGTGAGCAACGTATATACAGGTGTAAGGTCGATTATAAAGTGCAACGCGCCGAGCATAATCAGCATTTGCCCAATCCCGATAACCGCAGGTGGCAGCCATCCGCCAAGCGCAACTTTCCATGGTGCGACGTTCGAAATGAGCGCGCGAGTGGATATCGGATGCATGACGACGAACAGTATGTAAACGCCAATCCAGCCTGCTAAAGCCATGAAAAATGGCGCTAGTCCGACTGCATAACTCGCTGCTGGCGCGATAGTCGTAGTATTAAATGTGACAGGATTCGTGACGACTTCTGCGAACTTTTGCGCATCGTCGGTCGAAAGGTTCGGAATCTGATTGACGCCCGATTTCAAGCCGTCCTTCAACTCGTTTGCGCCGTCGGTCAACTGCTTCAAACCGCTCGAAAGTTGTGAAACCGCAGACGTGACCTGCACAAAGTTCGATTGCAACAATCCCGCACCGTCTGCAAGTTGCTGAACTCCTGCGAGTAATTGGTCGCCCGCTTTGCCAAGAGTTGCGATGCCATCGTCCAACTGACCTGCGCCTTTGTCAAGTTCATCAATTCCGCTCACATACTCCGTGACCGCCGAATGTATCGCACCAATCTGTGTGTCGACAGTATTTACCATGTCCAACAGGTCTTTCTTGATGTCCGCAGTCAAAATAGAGCCGTTGATTAGCGATTTTATCGTGCTGTCGATATCATTCCATGCAGTATTTACTGTCGCTTCATATTTGCCCAACTGCTGTGTTACAGAGTTTACCTGGTCCAAGCCACTTTTCAACTGATCCGCACCGTCTTTCAACTGCTTGATTCCACTAGGCAACGCCTTCACACTGGTGTTCAATTCATCAAGCCCCGACTTCAATTGCACCAACGCGGCTGCAAATTGTTGCACACCAGCATCTAACTGCGCAACGCCACTCGACGCTTCCTTCAATCCGTCGGACAACTCGGTAGCGCCATCCGCCGCCTGCACCAAACTGTCGCGAATCGTCGCAAGTCCTTCAAGTTGCAGAACAATTACCTGCTCACTTAGCACACTCGAAACTTCTGATGTCACACGAAACTCAATCTGCTCAGCAATTTCGTGTATAACATAAGAGTTAGCATCGTTCAAAAGTAATTCCATATCAGTTTGAATCGCCTCAAAATTCGAAAGTTTATATACGTTTTCGGTAAAATCTGCACCAATTATCAACGCAAACGCATATTCACCATTCACCACTCTTTGCTCATAATCATTCTTATCAGCGACTTCCCATTTGAATGAACCATCTTTTTTCAGATTATCTATCACCTGTTCACCCATGTTTTGCGGTAACTTAGTTGAAGCAGAATTAGAACTAGAACTAGCGTTTTTAGGCGCACCTTTATCATTATTTACCACGGCGACAGGCAAGTTCTGCAAGTTGCCATATGGATCCGCGTTCGCATATAAATACAACGAACTGTATAATAATGGGATGATTAGTAGAGCACAAAGTGTAAGGCGTGGAAGCGCGCGCGCAGTAAATTTGCCAAAATCATTGAGTGCAAGTCTTAAAACTATTAACATTTATCCGCCTCCTAGTTCATAACGTTTAGAAATCGCCAACTTTAAGTTTTTGACCGCTTCGTCTACTTCCACATCATTTTTTTTCAGTAACTCGCTATTTTGCACCAAATTATAAATGCTTAAGTTTTCAGGAACGCTAGGATAAAAGCGCATCTGAGAGTCCAAGTCATAATACTCTTCACCTAACGCAGCAGCAGTCACTTTTGATGTAAGTAATATAATCGCAATGTCTTTTGTCTGCAACTTTTTAATCTCCTTGAACCATGAAGCAGGAAATCCGCCATATTTTTCAGGCAATGTGACGAATACAAAACGCACATTTGGTCGCATAATTGCAATTTCTGTAAACATTTTTACGCGCTCGACATTTGATATATCTTTCATGCGAACAGCTTCAGGATCTGGGAATTGCTCACCTGTTTTGACTTGGATATAGTCCAATATCTTATTTTTTGGCAGATTTTTATTGGCAAATAGAAACTCTTCTTTCAGCACACACCACAGTTTTAAATACTCATCAGGTTCTCCAATTTTCGGTACATATGGCACGGCAGTCACTTTCCTGATTCCATACAACCCAACAATGCTTTCTTGCACCTTACCATCATCTTGCCTAATGCTCACAGTACCTCTATACTTTCTTAGCCTACCAGAGGCAAGCATGCAAAAAGTTACAGCCTTTTGACTGTCGTCAGTCGCGATAATGCTGAGTTTTCCCGTCTCAAACGAAAAATCGATTGCGTTAAAAAACATATCACCATCGTCGCTTTTTGCACTAAGATTGGTACCAGTTATTTTCATACAATAATTCTAGCACAACCTTGCACCTGCTTGCAAGTAACACTGTTGGTTGCAGTAATTAAACTGAGTCGCGTATGAGGATTGACTGTAGTAATTTTTGGAAAATATGCTCATTCACATCTAAAAATGCGTAATGGACGCTCATTTGGCAACATAGTAACCAATGACATTTTGCCAGTTTCAGTAAGTTTCATAATGCTATCTCTGCTGTGCAATGGATTGTATTGTTTATAAATCGGATCGTCAATTGTATAAGATGCTCCCAATGAAAGAAAGTAAATGGGCGAAGCGTAATCTTTGCCGAAATGCTGCTGATTGTAAATTTTTGCATATTCACAAATAGGCGTAATGTCACCTTTTTCAAAACCTTTAAGTACTGCGCGCATTGGTGAACCTTTTTCGAGGCGAGGATTCAGAGTCGGAAACACTACGCGCCGCCCATATAATGAGTATAAAAATGCACTTCCATTGAATGGATCTGCAAGAATAAGCGCGTCATCAGGTGTTATTTGTTTAATTTGCTCAAATGCGTCCAATTTATCCTGCGTGATTAGTTCAGTCGTCCAATAGTTATCCGTAAAAGACATTCCTTTTTCAATCTCACCTTTCATGTGATATGCAATCGGATTTACGAGAAGTACTGCAATTAATAATGCAGTTATTACACCAAAACTTGCTACACTGCGCATAATGCTGTTTGGTAATTTTCGAGTTATAATTGTATCAAACTTTGCGATTTTGCTACTGAACTTATCTTTTATAATAGGGAAAATCACAGTAACTGATATTAAAAACAGCGGAATGAGCACGACAGGGCTTGCTGCTGAAACTCTAAATCCATTTTTATACCACGCAGCAGATATTATTTTGGAAACTGGATCATCACCAGCGTATGCACACACGTAAATTAGCATAAGTAGCATGAATCCTACGCAAAGTGGCAGCGAGGCTATAAATTTTTTGCGATATTTAACACCTATAACAAGTGATAAGATGACCAATAGAAGCATAGCGAAATTGAATCCCGACTCTACTCCAGCAGCACTTATCGGCACACAAGATAAAAAGTCAATTATTGCTGCTGGCAGTGAAAGTACAGGTTTTATCATCGGAAACCATCTTTCAGGATGCAGTATTAGTGAATTTCTAAGATGAGTCAGCACGTAAATACCGACGACGCCTGCTCCTAGCAGCAACACACCAGCAATTACTCCAAAAAACCAAAATGTACGTTTTTTATAAGTTTTATAGAGTTCAATTGCCCAAAATATTGCAAATGGTGCGATAAGTGCGCCGAATGTAAATAGCGTGCGCGGTTGTGAGAACAGAATTAGTGCTAATATAAGCATAAATATAAGTACAGGTTTGATTAACTTTGAACATATTTGAACGAAATTGACGTTTTTTGCGTATAATTGATTGATTAGAGTGAAGAGTCGTAACGAAATCGCGAGTAGTAATGGTATAAATGTGAACGAAAAACCGTATGCATAGAGTGTTCCATGCTCCAAAAGTGCATATGGAAAAATCTGAAACGCACTCGAGAGTACTGGAACAAAAAAGTATGCTAAACTTGGGAGTTTATGATGAGAATATGCATATATTTCGCGCACAAGCACTGTCATGGCAAACGGAAAGATTATCGACGCCCCCAACAACCATGCAAGCGATATGCCTGCTGGCACACTATTTACTATGCCAAACTTTATAAATGCTGCTGATATTATATGAAACAGTGGCGGATAAAAAGTGTTTTCTGGCATCAAATGCAACGCTGCGCCAAAACCTTCATCTACTATTCGCATCACATAATTAAAGTGCGTGATTGAGTCGAAGTTCTGTATTGGCAAATGCCATAAGTCACTTGGATAAAACAAGAGCGTGATTGCTAATGTAACTATCACGCCTCCCACTGTCAACCCTGCACGAGCACGTTGTTTGTTTCGCATACATTAAGTTTAGCATGAAAATCTTGATAAAATGAATAGTTAGTAATGAGCAAGGAGGTTAGTTAATAGTTAATAATGAGTAAGGAGTAATGAGTAATTAGTAAGGAGTAATGAGTAATGAGTAATTAGTAAGGAGTAATGAGTAATGAGTAATGAGTAATGAATAAGGAGTAATGAGTAAGGAGTAAGGAGTAATGAGTAATGAATAAGGAGTAATGAGTAATGAGTAATGAATAAGGAGTAATGAGTAAGGAGTAATGAGTAAGGAGTAATGAGTAAGGAGTAAGGAGTAATGGATTCGGAGTTCGCTAATCGCTCACACTAGTTTTAAGATTCCGCATCTACGTGCGGAATTCTGAGGTGAAGTTGTGCGGAATTCTGAGGTGAAGTTGTGCGGAATTCTGAGGTGAAGTTGTGCGAAAAACGAATGTCGTTTGCATATCACTGGATACAGTGGTACAATATTAAGTAGTAGGAGGCGAAACATGACGACGCGGAAAATGCCATTGGGCGAGCAGGACTTTGGGGAGTTGAGAAAGGGCAATATGCTCTATGTCGACAAAACTCAGCTAATATATAGGTTGGCGAATGGTGCTAAGTTCAACTTTCTGTCGCGCCCTAGAAGGTTTGGCAAGAGTTTGATGATATCGACGCTTAAGGAATACTTTCAGGGCAATAAGGCACTGTTTAAGGGGCTGGCTATCAATGAACTTGAGGACGCTAAGGGCGAAACTGCATGGCAGAAGCATGAAGTGTTCCATTTTGATTTCAGCGGTGGCAATTACAAGCGCGACGCTATAAACGCACTGCATAACCGCATTCGTGTATCCTTAGAGCCGATTGAAGCAAAGTATAATATACCCGTCAATAGCAACCATGATTATCCTGCGCGCTTCCTAAATGCATTGAAAGTTGTGTCGGAAAAGTCAGGTAACAACGCAGTCGTGCTAATCGATGAATACGATGCACCACTGTTTCGAAACATAGAGATAGGTAAGGGCGAACCTGAAACCGCAAGGGAAGAGTTGAAGGGGTTTTACTCAATACTAAAAACCGCAACTCCATATATTCGTTTCGCTATACTTACTGGCGTTACAAGATTCTCGCAGATGTCGGTGTTTAGTGGGTTAAACCAGTTGAATGACTTATCTTTTGACAAAAACTATTCTGCAATCTGTGGCATAACGCAACAAGAACTGGAAAACTACTTTGCTCCTGAGATAAAGTTGCTAGGAGATAATAATGGACTTACATATGACGAAACATTGGCAGAGTTGAAGGAAAAGTATGATGGTTATGATTTCACTGGCTTAGGCGTAAAAGTCTACAACCCATTTAGCACTATAAATGTTCTAGCAAATAGTGAGTTTGAAAACTATTGGTTTCATTCAGGAACTCCCACTTTTTTAATAGATGAGATAACTAGAACTGGTCTTTCTATACCAAGACTTGATAAAGGCATCACAAAAGGTAGAGATGAGATAATGAATTATAGACTAGGCAAAAACGATGCAGTGGCTTTACTATTTCAAACAGGTTATCTTACTGTAAGCGGAATAAGCAAAGTATCTGATGGCTTTATCTTAAGTTTTCCAAACAGCGAGGTAAAGTATGGATTCTATGGCGCACTCGTAGATTATTTTTCCGACCACAGCAATACAGGAACAGGCATTAGCGCGACAGAGTTAATAGAAGATTTAGCCACAGAAGACCTAGACACTTTCTTTGATCGCCTAACTGCGTTCTATTCAGGCATACCTAATGAACTATACAGGCAATATGAGGAGCACTACCACATAATATTCCACGTTTTATTCACACTGATGGGGCAAATAGTAAAGTCAGAAGCATCTACGTCATTTGGCAGATCAGATTTAGTCATAGAACTACCAGAACAAGTCTACATCTTTGAGTTCAAAACTGATGGTAATGGCACAGCAGATGACGCATTAGCACAAATCGACGAAAAAGGTTACGCCACTAAATACAAAAGCAACCCAAGTGAAACACGCAAAATCTACTGCGTAGGCGTAGTGTTTGACAATGAGAAAAAGACGATTGGCGAGTGGAAGAGCGTTGTTAATGAGTAAGGAACGCTTCGCTAATTAGTAAGGAGTAATTAGTAAGGAGTAATGAGGGCAGTTAATAGTTAATCGCTACGCGCCAGTTAATAGTTAATAACTGCGCTCGCATCGCTCGCGCGGGAATCGGAATTCATTTCATTCATGCTTTGATTGCTCGCTTTCGCTCGCATTAAACGGCATTCGCGTCGCGAATACTTCTATAACGCTAGCGTCAGCGTGCGCTTTGCGCCCGCTGGGGTTGTGCATTGCTTGGATTTTTCAGAATGAAAAATCCAAGCCTCTGCTTACGAGTGTGAACTCCTTTTTGTACGTAGCGAAAAGTACTTTTAATGCCACGCAGTACTTCATTTCTGAATTCCGCACCGCGAAACGAAGTGTAGCGTGATGCGGAATCTTAGAATAAAGCATGAGCCACTAGGCGAATGTATTTATTCGTATTGCTACGCAATAGGGTCGAATGAGGTCAAATGCTCATTCGCTGGGTCAAATGCTCAATCGCATTTTCCTCCGTTCACATTCTCCTTTCAAGACCCCGCATCGGAGTGCGGGGTTCTGAGTGGGAGTGTGTGCGGAATTCTGAGGTAGAGTGTGTGCGAAGCGAATGCGCCATAACTCACGTCTACCAAGCAAAAAGTAAAACCCATCAATCAAAACCAACTCCCCCAACCTGAGCTCAACCCCGAGCAACTTTACATAACAAAGTAACATCACTCACGTCTGGCAAACCAAGGTATTCATAAACAACCAAACAAAAACTCCCCCAACCTGAGCTTAACCCCGAGCGAATAATATATAACAAGACTACAGGTATGAAAATATTTTTATGCGCAGTTCGTAAAAGCATCTGTGCCATATCTCCACCTAAGCCACGTAAGTGGTGTGGTGGAGGTAATGGTGCTGATGCCTAGAACAAGCAAAAAATATTTTCATACCTGTAGTCTTAAGAAATGCGTTTTCAGCGAAGTCATTTCTGGAGGTGCGCGATAGCATCAAGTGCCGCCTTCGCTCCCGCTCCCGCCGCCGTAATGGCTTGGCGGTATCTCTTGTCAGCGGCATTTCCGCCTGCAAAAACGCCCTTGGCACTCGTAAGTGACGTGTCAGATTCGAGTTTTATGTAACCTTCACTATCTAAAACTAATTTTCCAGTGAGCAGGGCAGTATTGGGTGTGTGACCAATTGCAATAAATGCACCTGACGTAGCAATTTCAGTAAGTCCATCCGTGTTTTTGTGTTTTAGTGATAATGCATTTAAAACATCACCGTTACCTTTGAATTCAACGACTTCGGCGTTCAATATAAGTTCAATCTTTTTGTTGTTTAACACAGTCTTTTGCATAGCGTCTGATGCTCTAAACTTGTCGCGACGATGAATTAAATAGACTTTTTCGCACATTTCGGACAGATAAAGTGCCTCATGAAGTGCAGTGTCACCTCCTCCAATTACTGCTACCGTCTTAGCCTTAAAAAAGAAGCCATCGCAGGTCGCACAATATGAAACGCCTTTTCCAGAATACTGAGTTTCACCTTTTGCACCCAACTTACGATACTCTGCGCCGAGTGCTAGAATCACAGTTTTAGCATTTAAAACACTCGAATCACTAAGAGTTAGTGATTTTATATCACCTGCTAAATCAAAATTAGTTACATCGTCAAGCAAGATGTTTGTTCCAAGATTTTTGGACTGTTGTTTCATTTTGTCCATAAGGTCAATGCCAGCAATTCCATCCTCAAATCCAGGAAAGTTTTGCACATGCGTCCCATAGACCAGTGCGCCACCAAAATGCTCAGTTCCTGTGACCAAAGTTGGGTTTAAGCCTGCTAATGCCAAATAAATCGATGCAGTCCAACCAGCAGGACCACTTCCTACGACAATCGCGTTTTCTACGTTTATGTTTTGTGCCATAATAGTCTCCTTTTAATATGGTAGCACAAATTAATAACATAACGTTACATTTAGTACATAATATAATTATTAACTTTTTTGTAACATTTGCATTCCGTATTCAACTAGTGTAAACTATTAAATGGATTTTGTTTTAATGCCAGAACGCCGATTGTACTGAAGGCGAGTTGCAAATGGCTCAGAACGAAATGCATGGTAAGTAACGAAAAGTTTGAAGGAGAAAATTGCCTACAATACAGCAATTAGTACGCAAGGGTCGGAGTAAGAAGCCGACTAAGCCGTCGAGACCTGCACTAAAGGGCTCGCCGCAAAGAAGGGGCGTTTGCACGCGTGTATATACGACTACGCCTAAGAAGCCAAACTCGGCTTTGCGCAAAGTCGCGCGCGTGAGATTGTCGTCGAAGATAGAAGTGACAGCGTATATCCCAGGCGAAGGGCACAATTTGCAGGAACACTCGATTGTGCTTGTCCGCGGTGGGCGTGTGCGCGATTTGCCAGGCGTTAGGTACAAAATCGTACGTGGCACACTCGATGCACAAGCAGTGAAAGACAGAAAACAGGCTCGAAGCCGATATGGCGCGAAAAGGGAGAAGAAGTAATGTCCAGAAAAGGTCCTGCTCCAAAGCGTGAGGTCATTCAAGACCCAGTGTATCATTCGGTTTTGGTCACACAGTTAATTAACAAAGTGTTGCTAGACGGCAAGAAGTCGATTGCAGAATCGATCGTTTACGGCGCACTTGAAGGTATCGAAAAGAAGATTGACGAGAAGCCAGTTGACGTGCTTAAACGTGCTGTTGGTAATATTAAACCGCAGTTAGAAGTTAGGTCAAGGCGTGTTGGTGGTGCGACATATCAAGTGCCGAACGAGGTAAAATCCGCTCGTGCGCTGACCCTTGCACTCCGTTGGCTTGTCGATAATTCTAGGAAACGCAGGGAAAAGACCATGCAAGAGCGCCTGATGAACGAGGTTCTGGACGCGAGTAATGGCTTGGGTGCTGCGGTAAAGAAGCGTGAGGATACGCATAAGATGGCGGAGGCGAACAAGGCATTTGCGCATTATCGCTGGTAACGCTCGCGCTTGTAAAAGGAAAATATGGCATTAGAAGCTTTAAAAGATTTATTTAAGGTGCGTAATATTGGTATTATGGCACACATTGACGCAGGCAAAACGACTGTTACGGAGCGTATTTTGTACTACACTGGCGTCAACTATAAGATTGGCGAAACGCATGACGGCGAATCGACGATGGACTGGATGGAGCAGGAGCAAGAGCGCTGAATCACGATTACTTCCGCTGCTACGACATGCTATTGGGATGACCATCAGATTAACATTATCGACACACCAGGTCACGTTGACTTTACTGTCGAAGTGGAAAGGGCTCTGCGCGTTTTGGACGGTTCTGTCGCTGTTTTTGATGGCAAGGAAGGCGTCGAGCCGCAATCTGAGACTGTTTGGCGTCAGGCGGATAAATATAACGTACCGCGCATTTGCTTTATCAACAAGATGGACAAGTTAGGCGCAGATTTTTATTTCTCAGTGCAGACTATCAAGGACCGTTTAAAGGCGCGTCCGATCGTCATGCAACTGCCGATTGGTGCTGAAAATTCGTTTGAAGGCGTCGTGGATTTGGTCGAAATGAAGGCACTATTATGGCGCGGCGAGACAGAAATGGGCGCGAACTTTACAGTCGAGGAAATTCCTGCGGATTTGAAAGACAAGGCTGAAGAATATCACGCTGAACTCGTCGAAGCAGTCGCGGAAACTAGTGAAGATTTGCTTGAGAAATACTTAGGTGGCGAAGAGTTGACAGTCGAAGAGATTAAGCGTGGAGTGCGTAAAATTACTGTGAATTCTGAAGGTTACCCTGTATTTTGTGGTTCTGCGTTCAAAAATAAGGGCGTGCAGCCGATGCTTGACGCTGTAATTGATTATTTACCGTCACCGCTTGACATCAAAGAGATTGAAGGTTCGACTGGCAAACTTGGCGATGAGACAGTCGTTACTAGGAAAGCATCAGTTGACGAACCACTTTCAGCACTCGCATTCAAGGTCGCGACGCACCCATTTTATGGCAAACTGATTTATGTCCGCGTGTATTCTGGAAAAGTTTCACAAGGTCAGACAGTCGCGAATTCGACGAAAGATGGTAAGGAGCGCATCGGTAAGTTATTCCAAATGCATTCCAACAAGGAAAACCCAGTTACTGAGGCGATTGCTGGTCATATCTATGCGTTTGTAGGTCTTAAAAACACTTCTACTGGCGACACATTGTGCGATATGCAGAAGCAGATTGTTTTGGAGTCGATGACGTTCCCTGAGCCTGTAATTGATGTTGCGATTGAGCCAAAAACGAAGCAGGACCAGGAGAAACTTTCGAACGCTATACAGAAATTGTCTGAGGAAGATCCGACTTTCCGCATCAAGCATGACGAGGAATCGGGGCAGACTGTAATCGGTGGCATGGGCGAATTGCACTTGGACGTGTTCGTCGAGAGAATGAAGCGTGAGTTTCACGTCGAAGCAAACGTTGGAAAACCGCAGGTCGCATATCGCGAAACGATTCGTAAGGCAGTGGAAAAGGTCGAGTATACGCACAAAAAGCAGTCGGGTGGCGCAGGTCAGTTCGCGAAAGTGCTTGTATCGATTGAACCACTTGATTCCAATGAAGGCTTTTATGAGTTCGTCAATAAAATTACTGGCGGTCACATTCCAAAGGAGTACATTCCTAGCGTTGACGTGGGTATTCAGGACGCGATGGAGAATGGCATTTTGGCTGGTTACCCGCTCGTAGGCTTGAAAGCGACACTAATCGATGGCGCATATCACGACGTTGACTCATCAGAACTTGCGTTCAAAATCGCTGGTTCAAATGTTTTGCGTGAGGCTGCTAGGCGTGCAGATCCGACGATCTTGGAGCCCATAATGGAGGTCGAAGTTCGCACTCCTGAGGAATACATGGGCGAAGTAATTGGCGATCTCAACTCGCGCAGGGGCATGATTCAGTCGATGGCTGATGCTGTCGGCGTGAAAGTCGTCGAAGCGAAAGTTCCGCTTTCCGAAATGTTCGGCTACATTGGCGATTTACGCTCCAAAACGCAAGGTCGCGCAGTTTATACGATGCAGTTTGACTCGTATGCTGAAGTGCCTAAGAATATTGGCGAAGAGATTGTTAAGAAATCGCGCGGCGAAGAGTAACCTTCGCTGAAAAAGTACCTCGCTGAAAATTAAAGCTTAAGCCGTGGACATGAAAATGTTTTTTGCTTGTTCTAGGCATCAGCACCATTATCTCCACCACGCCACAATTCTTTGTGGCTTAGGTGGAGATATGGCACAGACGCTTTTACGAACTGCGCATAAAAACATTTTCATGTCCACCTCTTGCTTGTTATTTCGCTCGGGGTTAAAGTCAGGTTGTGGGAGTTTGGTTTAGGTGTTTGGTTTTGTGTCTTGGTTTGCTAGACGTGAGTGATGTTGCTTTACCGCACTCAGAATTCCGCACCCCGATGCGGAATCTTGAAAGGAGAATGTGAAGGAAAATGCGAATGAGCATTTGACCTCATTCGACCCTATTGCGTAGCAATGCAATTAAATCGTATTCGCCTAACGGCTCATAGGGTCAAACGCTCATCCGCGAGGGTCAAATGCTCAATCGCATTCTCCTCCATTTCGAGATTCCGCATCTCGCTCGTTTCACCCGCAGTGCTAAATTCTGAGTAGAAGTACTGCGTGGCATTAAGAGTACTGCTCGCTACGTACACAAAGGAGTTCGCTATCGCTCACACTCTTAGACCTCAACTTTCAAAACAACTTCGCTTGCGCTCGTTGTTTTGAAAAGTTGCGCTAAGGCTTGGCTTGCCTATGGCAACCCACGCCACTCTGCTACAGAGTTACTCGTAACCAAACAGTAACTTTACAGCAGAGGCTTGGATTTTTCATACTGAAAAATCCAAGCAATGCGCAAGTTGGCGAGCGCGAAGCGCACGCTGACGCAGCGCAATAGAAGCATTCGCTTGTGAATTTCGATTCCCAATTATTAACTATTAACTAAGCCATAGGCGATTAACTATTAACTATCAATTACTCCTTACTCATTACTCCTTACTAATTACTTTTGTAACATTTGCATCCCACTCCAAACTATGCTAGACTTTTAACAGTGCGAAAATACGTACGAATATGTCAATGGAGGACACATATGAAAAGAGAAACCGTAACACCTACCCCAAAAATTAAGGGGGGGGGGGGGGGGGGCAACCCTTTTGCTAAAGGCACTTTCTCCCAAAAACAAGCGATTCGCTACTAAAAGTAGCAAAGCAGACGAACCGCATTTACAGTTGCACGCTAAAAACGCGAATCGCAACAACATTACCGAAGCCAAGCATGAACAACCCATCACAACATTACCACGCCCCAAAAAGCACAATGTGCTTTTTGTCATTTTTAGGAAAATGCGAGCAAGCGAGCATTTGACCCCATCCTTTAAATCAACGCCTGGGAATCTTAATCAGCGTGAGCGTAGCGAACTCCTTAACTCCAGCAATCCACCACTTCAACGCA
>JAISFQ010000004.1 GCA_031263495.1 Candidatus Nutricula glyptotermitis | reverse complement strand
TGAATCAAGAGTGTATGAGGAGTAAATTATGATGGATATTTTATACAGTATTATAAGTCCGATTGAATTCGTGTTGGCGTGGATTACATATTCGTTCCATTATCTATTTACCACTGTATTGCAGATGGCGGACGGTGCAGGCTTTGCGTGGATTTTGGCAATAATATTTATGACGTTGATGATTAGAACGTTTATGTTGCCACTGTATTTTAAGCAAATTCGTGCAAGTTCGAAAATGACTGAGTTGCAGCCTGAAATACAGGCGATTCAAAGAAAGTACAAAAATAAGTCGGACAGTGCATCAAAAGAGGCAATGAGCAAGGAAACTATGGAGGTTTACTCTAGAAATAAAGCGAATCCCATGTCTTCATGCTTTCCTGCCCTAATCCAAGGTCCTGTTTTATTCGCACTTTTTACTTTTTTGAGAACTTTGGGCGAAGTCAGATCTGGTGCAATGGATGCGATTGGTCCGATTGATAGCATACTCGCTGCTAATATTCAAGATTCTCAGATGTTTGGAGTCAAAGTTTCGGATACATTTTCCGATGTTCCAGATATGAACGCGAAGATAGTAATAGGCGTTTATATAGCAATAATGTGCATTACGATGTTCTTGACGCAGTTTTTGATGGTGCACTTGAATGTGACAGAAGCGGCTAGAAATTCGCAAATGTATACGACGCAGAAATTTATGCCATTCATCTTTCCTGTGATGTACATTTTTATGGGTACAAGTATTCCATCAGGAGTACTTATTTATTGGATGACATCGAATCTATATATGCTAATCCAGCAAGGATATGTGCTTTGGAATAAACCTGCAATCGGCTCCAGAGCGCATGAGATGAAAGAAAGACGTCAGGAGAAGTGGAATGTTGCACATGGTCTAAATCCAGATGGAACGGACCCAGATAATATGCCAGTTCCCGAAAAGAAAACACAGCGTGCGCAGCCAGTCGGTAAAGCGCGTGCGAAGAAGAAAGGTGCTAAGTCTGCCACACCCATTGTTACTATTACTAGCGCAAATAACGCTGATGAAAGTAATGAAACGAATGCATCCACTAGGCAGTCTACGGCGGAGGTTAATCAAGAAAACGTCGATATTGAATTGACGAATGATGAGAATAAGATTAAAACTTCTGCTAAACTTAAAGAGGGTGATACGATAATTGTAGGGGGAAAGAAGAAAATTGTGAAGAAAATTCACAGGAGGAAAGGAAAATAATGCGCGAAAAGACATTAGAGGAACTCGAAACGGAGGCAAATATCGCTGCTGACGTGCTTGAACAGTTCCTAGACACTTCGAGGATTGATGGCGATTTACAGATGAGTCTGGTAAATAATCGCATTTTGCTCGAAGTCGTAGGTGGCGGTGAATCCGCAAGGCGCTTGATTGGCAAGGATGGCGAAGTGCTGATGGCACTCCAATATTTGGTGCACTTAATCGTAAAGCATAAGCTTCGCGAAACCACGAAATTGCTGATTGACGTGGACAGTTATCGCACAAAGCGTAATGACAAGATTCTGAAAAACGCTGCTGATGTGATTCAGAGTGTGAAAGAAAGTGGCGAAGAGTTTCAGTTTGACCCGATGAATTCGTTTGAAAGGAAATTGATTCACGATTTGGCACGTGAAAACGGACTGCATTCATATTCTGTCGGCAAAAAAAATGATCGCAGATTGATTATCACGGCGAATCCGCTGTTTGGCACTTTGGATGAATCTGCGGAAGATCAAGCAGAGGAGAGTTCAGAAGGGGAGTAGGGCACAGACGATAGTTTGCTCATGCAGGACAAGAAACTGCCACCAAAACTTGGTGATTTTCAGTCGCTACTGGAAGTGGAAGGTCAAACGCTGGGATTAATCGGTCCAAAAGAAGTTGGCAGGATATTTACTCGCCATATTCTAAATTCACTCACTTTGTTAAACTTGCTTGATGACAAAGCATCTTCGTTTCAGCCACGTACACTTATTGACATAGGTTCTGGAGCAGGCTTTCCAGGCGTTCCAGTAGCAATTATGCGTCCTTCTTTAGAAGTTATATTGATTGACTCTATGCAAAGACGAGTTGATTGGTTGCATCATGTTAAAGATAAATTAGAGTTAAATAATGTGAAAGTTTTGCATGGCAATTCGCGCGATTTTGAAGGTGCAGTATACGCAGACTATATCACTGCGCGTGCAGTTGCTCCACTTGACAAATTAGTTCCGCTATTAAATCCATTTCGCCGCAAAAACTCTAAAATATTGCTTTTAAAAGGGCAAAACGTAAGGACTGAATTGCATAATGCGAGTAGACAGATTGAAAAAGCGAAACTTTCTATTGAATTACATGAAAATGTTATGCCTACGTGCGTATATGTTGCGCCTGAACTGGATAAAAAGGAAATAATGACTAATGTTTTGATGCTTAGTTAGCTAACTTCTTTTTCTGTTTAATAGTTAATAACTGCGCTCGCTTCGCTCGCGCACGAATCAGAATTCGCCCCACCTACAAGTCAGCGTTAAAATAGGGAGCAAATTGCTAAGCATCTGGAACGAAGCGGTATTATAATACCGCGAGTGAACAGATGCAACGCAATTTGCCCATATTTTTA
>JAISFQ010000119.1 GCA_031263495.1 Candidatus Nutricula glyptotermitis | reverse complement strand
GCAAGAAAAGTTTGAAGCTGAGCATCCTGAGATGTCATCTTGGGGTTATGATGGACCTTACCCAGATCTTGCTTTGCCAGGCGGTGCTTCTATTGTAAATGACGAACGAATTACGGCATGTAGCGAAGACCCTCGCCCCGAGTCAGATTAAGCGTTTTGTCATCACTATGTGCGAGGCGCGATGACAAGGAAAGTTCTGCTGTTACGTAAGAATCGGAGTTCACTATCGCGAACGGGTTGTTTTAAGATTCTGAATTCCCATATCAAGTACGGGACAAGCCGCCACATTCGTGGAGTTCAGGATGACGTGGTGGAGGTGTTCAAGACGACAAGAAGTTCCCACTTCACTACGTACAAAAAGGAGTTCGCTCCGCTCACGCTTTTATTCGCGCAACTTTCAAAACAACTTCGCTATTCGCTTGTTCTTTTGAAAGTTGCGCTTAGGCTTGGCTTCGCAACGCGAAGCCAAGCCACTCCACAGCAATGTAACTCTTAAGCAAAAAGCAACTTCACAGCAGAGGCTTGGATTTTGCAAATTGCAAAATCCAAGCAATGCACAAGTCGGCGGGCGCGGAGCGCACGCTGACGCAGTGCTATAAAAGTGTGAGCCCGTAGGGCGAACTCCGAATCAAACGCACTGCGTGAAACGCAGTGCTATAAAAGTGTGAGGCGTAAGCCGAACTCCGAATCCCATTATTCATTATTCCTTACTCATTACTCATTAATTAAGGTGTATAATATATAATGTGAAAAAGATACTTATGCGTGCTGGAAAAAGCCCGCTTGTGCCGATTACGCCTGAACAGAGTTTGGGTGCGCGCGAATACACGACTTTTGCGTCAAATACTGGCAATCTGCTGTATTTCGATGCCGCATTCAAGCACCTTAGCATCGCTGATGAGCAGGAAGTTACGCCTGATTTCCTGTTGACGCAGGGTTACAACGACAAAAACGCGATGGCTGAGCGCATAAACAGCGAATTCGACCACTTCGTAATACCGCTTTCCGATTCGTTCAAGCCTGGGTTCATGGATCGGCTCGATTTGCTTGCTGAACTGGTCGAAAAGTTGAAAATACCTGTAACTTTATTGTCTGTGAGCGTGAAGTGTAGGCTTAATGAGACGTTTGCAGATGTGCCTGACGAGGTCAATAGGAACGCAAAACGCCTTGTCACGGCTGTACTTGCGCATTCGCCTGCGGTCGGTGTGCGTGGCGAAATAACTCGCGATTATCTTATGTGGCTCGGCTTCGATTCCGAACAGATTACGGTCATAGGCTGTCCATCAATGACTACGTTTCCCCAGTTGAAAGTCGTAAAACGTGCAAAAACTGTCGAAAAATTGGGTTTCAGCCTGCATCCTAGCAATTTGGGCACAGGCAAAATGGTACGATTTCAGGACAAAATGTCCTCTGTTTGTCCCAATTCGCAGTACATTATGCAAGATACGACTGACCTCGCGTTGTTGCTTTGGGGTGCGGAATTTGGCATGCCTGACTGGAATCATCCGACGAGCATTCATCATCCACTTTACAAAGAGCGACGAATGCGAATGTACGTCGATTCGCGCAGGTGGATTGCCGAAATGCGTAACTTTGATTTCATATTTGGACCCAGATTTCATGGCTGTATTGCGAGTGTTTTGGGCGGAACTCCTGCTTGCAATATCGCGTGGGACATGCGTGCGCTTGAACTTGCACGCTACCACAAAATGCCCTATATGCTCTATAAAGACCTAGATGTGGACAAGTTAAATCTCCAAGAACTCTACGATTCGCTCGATTTTACTGAACTTAATGACAATATAGCGCTCAACATAGCCAATTACAGTGCGTTTTTGCAGAAACAGGGCTTACAGTTCAGTATCGATAACCCAGAGTTTGAAGCGAAAATGGCGGAAGTGTTTCCTTTGTTCGCGAAACCTATCGTCCCATTGCGCAATGAAAGTGCAGATGACGAAGCACTTATCAATCGCTTACGGTGGTTGTGGCAAGGCAGAAAAACCGACACTTTGCGCCGTGAAGCGACGTATATGAACGAATGGGATGGTGGCGTCGGCAATTATCCTGCGCCCGATATGCTTTGGAAAACGCGTGCTGAAATGGCTGAACAGCGCATTTCAGAACTTGAACGCAGAATGAACGACCGCGTGATTGACAAAATCGTGCGCCGTTTGCGTAGATTTAGTGGTGCTGATAGGTAAAACAGGTGCAATATGACAGAAGTTGAGAAAATGAGTAACGCGAAATATGGCGAAAGTGCACATGTGAGTGCAAATACCAATGCCAGTAACAGTGCGAAGTCGTATTTCTGCATTTTAGCAGGTGGCAGTGGTACTAGATTGAAGACTGCGAAGTTACCAAAACAGTTTATTGAGCTCAGCGGTGTGCCGATTATTATTCGCACGATTCGCGGTGCACTGACGTTTGACGTAGACGAGATAATAGTCGCTATTAACCCTGCGTACCGTGAGTTTTTTGTAGAACTACTGGCGAAATTCGAAGTAGTTACTGATAAAATCGCGACAGTGGATGGTGGCGGAGAGCGAATCGACTCCATTTACAACGCAGTAGGCTATATTACCGCAACAAACGAGCACATTCATAGTGACAGTGTAATATTAATCCACGACGCAGTGCGCCCATTTGTGAAAAAGTCAGTGGTCGCGGAATGCATAGAAAACGCGCGTAAATTCGGTGCTTCGATTACAGGAGTGCCTGCTTATGACACTATGGTGTACAGCGAAAATGGCGAAACCGTCGAATCGATACCGCTTAGATCCGCACTATTTCACGCGCAAACTCCCGACGCAGTGCGCCTGCCTGAGTTCATAAAAACTTTGCAATCTTTGACCGCGGACGAAAAAGAAACGCTTACAGGAACTGTACATTTAAGCATGCGAGCAGGATTAAAAGTCGCAATCGCTAAGTCTGACTCGTCGAACATGAAAATAACTACGGATTCTGACTTGGCTGTTGCGGATGGAATATTGCAGTCGCTGGAAAACGGTGGCGCAAATGAGGCAGTAGGTGCAGAAAGTGAGGGAAAATAGTATGGGTGCAAAAATATCGCCGTCGCTGATGTGCAGTTCGATGTTGAACTTGCCGAAATATTTGGACGTGTTCAAGTCAAAAGGCGTAGATTACCTGCATATTGACATAATGGACGCGCACTTTGCCGAGAATTTGACGTTTGGGGTCGATCAGGTGCGCGAGATGCGTGAACTTGCGGGTGGCGTTCCGTTCGATTTTCATTTCATGGTCTACAATCCGGAATACAGGCTCAACTGGTTCGACATCCGAGCAGGCGATTTGGTGTCGTTTCATCCGCAAGCGTCCAAAAATGTGAAAGGCGTGATTGATTATATTCGTTCGCTTGACGCCAAACCGATTCTCGCGCTTTCGACAGAACAGCCTGTTGACGTGGTGTTACCGTACATTGACCGCGTGGATGGCGTGATGATGATGGCGGTGCAGGTCGGTTTTGCAGGCAATAAGATTATTCCGAACGCGTTTGATAAAATGAAGCAGTTGTATTCGGCAATCTCACAATTTCACGACGCAGAAACGCTTGAAAACGGTTTTATTGTCGAAGTTGATGGCAATATGAGCCCTGAAAATGCGTGCAAAATGCGTGCTCTTGGCGCAAATATGTTCGTCGCAGGCACTTCTGCTATTTTTAACGGTAACCCTAGTGACGCAAGCGCACTTATTGACGAGTTTCTGGAGGCGATCGGCAATGGTGCGACTGGCAATGTAGGCAATGGTGGCGAAAAAGTGGGGGAATAATGGCAGTTGATTATGAGTTTTTGCGCAATAAGGCAGTGTTAGTAACTGGTTCAACTGGGCTTATCGGCTCTTGCCTTGTGCACACGATAATGGAATTGAACGCGAAATATGATTATAACACGGCGGTTTTCGCGTCATTTCGCAACGAGAAAAAGGCACAGAAACTTTTCGAAAAGTATTCCGCTCATCCGTGCTTCAACATCGTGGTTTTGGACATAACTGCGCCAACTTTCGTAAATGCAGTGCGTCGGTTTGTTGGGTTTGGCGCACCAAAAGGGCTTGATTATATAGTCCATTCGGCGACGGACGCGCACCCAAAAGCGTATGCTGAGCAGCCAGTCGAGGTGATGAATGCAAATTATATCGGCACACTTGCCCTTCTCGAACTTGCGAAACATTACAAAGCGCGCATGCTTTACCTTTCGAGTTCCGAAATCTACGGCGATTCGCGCCTGTCTGACCAGTTCAGAGACGGTACGCGCAGGTTTACCGAAACAGATTACGCACCGCTTGACCCAAACAATGCGCGTTCATCGTACCCCGAGTCCAAACGCGCAGCCGAAACGCTTTGCAAATCGTATCTCGCAGAATATGGAGTTGAGAGCATAATTGCGCGTCCAGCAGTAGTTTATGGCGCAACCGACTCCAAAAATACTCGCGCAGACGCCGAATTCCTGCGTCTTGCAAGCAGGGGCAAAGATATTGTGCTAAAAAGTGATGGCGCACGCGTTCGCTCGTACGTCTACGTCAAAGATTGCGCAAATGCCCTGCTCACACTCCTTAAACATGGCACATCTGGCGAAGCATACAACATCGCGGACGAAAACGCCGAAGTTTCCATGCGTAAATTTGCCGAAACTTGCGCCAAAGTTGCTGGTGTAAAGTTATTATTCGATTACGACACTTCCGCGCCACAACCTGCTTACGGCTCACTTTTACTCGACACCGCGAAAATTAATGCGCTCGGGTGGAACGCAGAGTATGGGCTGGAAATGGGGGTTGGGGAAGCGATTCGCAACTTCAACGCTTAACCTCTCCACTCCTGCGTATTCATATAACTTATCATCCGCACGGGAGCTACACCCCTGCTGTTCTCAACGAGCGATCGTGACAAGGTGCCTCTTGCTAATACTCCACCACTCTGAATTCCGCACGTAGATGCGGAATCTTAATTGATGTGTGAGCGTAAGCGAACTCCTTTAATTGTATTGCTGCGCAATAGTCTCGAACGCTCATTCGCGAGGGTCAAATGCTCAATCGCATTTTCCTCCGTTTCAAGACCCCGCATCGGAGTGCGGGGTTCTGAGGTAGAGTTGTGCGGGGTTCGAAGTACCTCTTGGCAATGCAGATCCCGTGTCGCGCACTACGGCGCTACGGGATGACAAGAGAATCGGAATTCATTTCATTCATACTTTGATAGCGCTGCGTTTCACTGAGCGCGTTTGATTCGGAGTTCGGCTTACGCCTCACATTTTTATTGCTCGCTCCGCTCGCGGGAATCGGAATTCATTTCATTCATACTTTGATAGCGCTGCGTCAGCGTGCGCTACGCGCCCGCTGGGGTTGCGCATTGCTTGGATTTTTCAACATGAAAAATCCAAGCCTCTGCTGTGAAGTAACTTAGCTGTAAAAGAGTTACTCTGCAGCAGAGTGGCTTGGCTTGCCTACGGCAAGCCAAGCCTAAGCGCAACTTTCAAAAGAACGAGCGCATGCGAAGTTGTTTTGAAAGTTGCGGGGTAAGAGTGTGAGCGATAGCGAACTCCGTTTTGTACTTAACAAGAGACACCTTATCATCTTGCAAGACTTTACCTTTGTCATCCCGCGAGCGAAGCGATGCGGGATCTGTGATTAGCGAGAAAGTGCGTTACATACTAAGAAGGCAGATCCCGTGTCGCGCACTACGTGCGCTACCTAGATGACAAGCAGTACTCTTAATGCCACGCAGTACTTCATTTCTGAATTCCGCACCGCGGAACGAAGTGTAGCGTGATGCGGAATCTTAAAACTTGTGTGAGGCGTAAGCCGAACTCCGATTCAAACGCAGTGCCATCAAAGTACCCGCAACGCGAATGCCCTTAGCGGACTTTTTTACTGTCCTTCGACGATTGCGCTAATCCATGCTTTAATATCTTCCAGTTCTTCAATCGCGATACTATGTGGAGTGTTTGCATAGGTTTTAATAGTCGCGTTGGAATTTGAAGCAAACCATTCAGTGGCTTGAGTCAGAAAAGCAGGTGGAACGATGTCATCATCCTCGCCATAAGCCACAAAAACAGGAACATTGGAGTCTGCGAGAGACGAGTCGGCAATGTGTGGAACAGGGTTTATGAAACCAGAAAGCACTAAACCAGCAGCGCAACGCTCAGGAATAGAACGCAAAACTTCAGAAGCCATCAGTGCGCCTTGCGAAAAGCCAAACGGGATGATTTTACGCGTTTCAGGCACATTATCTTTAATCCACGTGAGTAAATCCGCACGCGCAACAGCGATAAGCGTGTCATTTTGCCATTCGTCAAGCGGAATCCACGCATGTGCATTGAATCCCAAATTCATTGGTGCACGCAGCGAAACCCATGGTGCGCAAGGAGCGATAAAATCCATAAGCATCGGCAAATCGCGTTCGTTGGATGCGAAACCGTGCAACAGAACAAAAAGTGGAGTATCAACTGCGTTTTTGGTGTCGGCAGTGTTAATAGTTTCATTTGTTTCGCGTGCATCCAAAACTGCACTGTCGCTAGAATATATTACGTGATTAATTGGCGTGTCTTCCTCCCCTTCAGCTCGTTACGCATTGACTTTAAGAATAACAATGCCCATCAAATTACGGTATTGTTGATAATAATCGAGTCCAAAACCTGTGACAAACTTGTCTGGAACTTGGAAACCGATATATTTTGGCTTAATGTCGTGCAAATGACGTTCTTTTTTCTCGAGTAACGCAAAAAACTCAATTTTTGTAGCACTAGAATCTTTCAGCCTGTCTTGTATCCAAGCAAACGTGTTGCCAGTGTCAAAAATCTCATCAATCACGATTACTTCTCTGCCTGAAACGTCAAGCGTCAAGCTCTTTTCAACCAAAAAGTCACCAGTTGGGCGAGTTGCGTTTTGATATGACGAAATCGCAATCCAATCAAATAGCACTTTCGTTTTCAGTCGTTTTGAAAGTTCATGAACAGTCGGAGCCGCGCCACGCAAAACTCCCAGCAAAACAGGCGGTTCTTTTCCTTCGTACTCCGCATCAATCTGCGCCGCCAATTCATCCAGTCGCTCATACAGCTGGTCTTCTGTAAACAGCACCTCGCTGACAATGTCCTCGATGTCTTTAATCTTCATTTTTACCTCAACTAACGTGGCTTACTGCTCATAAACATGCGGCGAAAGGACACAAATTGCACGCAAATGGCGATATTGTTGACGAAAATCGAGTCCAAAACCGACGACAAACTTATTTGGCACTTCAAATCCGACATATTTTGGCTTAAAACTGTGCTTATGCACCTCAGGTTTTTCAAGCAACGCAAATAGGTCAACATTTGTGGCACCAGCATCTTTAATCCTGCCTTTCATCCAAAGCAATGTGTCGCCAGTGTCGTAAATATCATCGACCACTATCACGTTTTTGCCTTGTAAGTTCAGCGTTATATCTTTTTCAATCAAAAACTTCCCAGTCGAAGTCATCGAATCTTGATACGACGAAATCGCGACCCAATCAAAGCGCACATTTGTTTTTAACCGCTTCGCCAATTCATAAGTGACTGGCACGGATCCACGCAAAATTCCAACCAGAACGGGTGGTTCTTTACCTTCATACTCAGCATCAATCTCCGCTGCCAATTCATCCAGTCGCGCATACAACTGCTCTTCTGTGAACAGCACCTCACTTATGTTATTCGCAACATCTTTAACTTCCAACTTCCTCCTTTTTGTAATTCTATCATCAATCTTTGACCACAGAATCCCCACTAATTAAAGTTCACCAGCAATCACATCACCGATTCGCTTTAAATCCTCCTCGTCCGCATATGAAATCAAAATGCTACCTCCAGTTTTCTTGGGTCGAATCAAGACCTCAGTGTCCAGAGTGTCCATAATGTTCTCAATTATGCGTTCGGTCTTTTCATTAATGTCAGGCAACTTCCTGCGTGCACCAGCATGTGAGCCCTTTTTCAACTCACCTCCAGCATTCATTATTGCCGCAACTTCCTCTGCATTCCTGACGCTTAAATTTTCACGCACTATCTTGTTTGCCAACTTTTCCACATTTTCTGTGTTTTTTAATGACAATATAGCACGCGCGTGACCTGCAGTTAAAACATTTGCCGCGACTTTTTGCTGCACGGAAGCGGGGAGTTTAAGTAGTCGTAATGTATTTGCGATTGTTGACCTAGATACTGCAATTTTTGATGACAGTTCGTCCTGTGTAATGTCAAATTCTTGCAACAGTTGCTGATATGCAGCCGCCTCTTCAAGCGGATTCAAGTCAACGCGATGAATGTTTTCAAGTAAAGCATCCCGCAACATATTGTCGTCACTTGTTTGTTTGACAATCACAGGAACTTCGGCAAGCCCTGCGAGTTTCGATGCGCGATAACGCCTTTCACCCATTACAATTTCGTATTTTTCGTCACCAACAGCATCTTCTTCTAAGATTTCACGCACGATTATTGGTTGCAAAACGCCAACTTCGGTGATTGATTCCGAAAGTTCTTGAAGATCGGCTTCGTCAAAAATAGTTCGCGGTTGGTTTTTGTTTGGTACAATTGATTCAATCGCCACTTCATCATAATATCCCGGCTTATCTGCCCAATTCACTGTGTAAGATGCAGAAACGACTTCCATTTCGTCATCAGAAGCGTAATCTGAACTCGAACCAAAAAGAATATCCGTCGGCTCTTTGCGAACCAGTTTTATTTCTTGAGTGTCACTTATGTCTGCGTCACCAGAATCGTCTGCAACATCCTCTTTTCGCTTCGAATCTTGCGTTATTTTCTGACCTTTGGTCTCCGCTTTTTCTGCAGTCTGTGCTTCTCCTGCAGAACTTTCTTCCTCTTTAGGCTCTGCATCTTCCGCGCTTTCCCTGAATTTATTTGGGATTAAAGCACCTAAGCCTCTGCCTAACGAACGCTTTTTTCCTGCCATATGCTATGCCCTCCTTTCATTGTTTCCATCAAAATTGCTCCTTACGCCTATTTTGCTGTGCTATTTCATACGCCGCTTCGTAGTATGCAATCGAACCCACTGAACTCGGTGCATATTCTATAATTGACGCACTATGACTCGGTGCTTCTGAAATTTTCACAGTCCTAGGTATGCGGGTTTTAATCACAATATCGCCAAAATATGACCTTACTTCCCTTTCAACCTCTGAACTTAAGTTAGTTCGAGCATCAAACATCGTTATAAGTATCTTAGAAATTGAAAGATATGCGTTCAGATTGTCGTGCACGAGGTTAATCGTCTTTATAAGTTGTCCTAACCCTTCAAGCGCATAATACTCCGCCTGAATAGGGATTATTACTTCACGCGATGCTGCAAGTGAATTTATCACAAGTAGACCAAGCGAAGGTGGGCAATCAATAAACACGTAATCAAATTTGCGTTCGCCACGTTTTTGCAAGGCGATAAAGTAATCATTAAATGCCGTTTTCAACTTATACTCTCTGTCCGTTTTAGTCGCGAGTTCAACATCTGCACCTGCTAAATCAATTGTCGCAGGAACACAATAAAGTCTTTCAATCTTTGCTGATTTTACCATTACATCTTCTAGTGGTGCACCTTCAATCAAAACATCATAGATAGATGGTGTGCCTTCGGCGTGCTCAACATCAAGTGCAGTTGAAGTGTTGCCTTGTGGATCTAAATCAATTACCAAAACTTTTGCGCCTTTCACCGCTAACGCAACGGCAATGTTGACAGTGGTCGTTGTCTTGCCAACGCCACCTTTTTGGTTGGCAAATGTAATCACCCTCGTTGTGGCAGGCAAACAAAAGGTCGCATCGTCAATCCTGCGCGCACGCGCAATATTGCTGGCAATCTCTGCCCCAAGAGGAGTGTCGCGCCACTCTTCCCCTATTAAATCGTTCGAGTCAGACATTTCACTTACCCTTACTTTATAGCATCTCTAGTTAATAGTATACACTATAAAAAATATATTTAATAGTATACACGAATGAGTTTACGTTCGCAAATGTACTTCGCTGAAAAAGCAGTACTGGGGAATTTTGCACAATTATTTTATTTTTCTCCTGTACCGACGAGGAAGCCATTTTCTTTACTTCTATCTTACATTTGGTATCAAAGTATTCGTTCATTGATGTTGCCGTCACTTCCTCTTGGTGAAGTCGAAAAGCTAAAATAATTGTGCAAAATTCCTGAAGTTGCCTTTTCGCTCAGGGTTAAGGTCAGGTTGGGGTGTTAATCTTGAATGTTGGGTTTTGTTTCTTGGTTGAGTAGACGTGAGTGATGTTGTTTTGTTGCGTGAAGTTCGCTCGGGGTTAAGCTCGTGGGAAACGGAGTAAAATTATTTTGCAATGTGCAAAATAATTTTACGCTTTGATATATTGCTACCGCACGCGTGGTGCAGTTTCCCTATTTGTCATCCCGTAGCGTGAACGAAGTGAGCGCGACACGGGATCTGCATTACAAAGCACTTGCGGAATGAGAAGGTTCTGCCTCGCACGCACTCTACCTCAGAATTCCGTGCTGGAAAACGTGGACGGAGGAGGAAAATGCGATTGAGCATTTGACCCAGCGTAGGAAAATGCGATTGAGCATTTGACCCCATTTGACCCCGTTTGACCCTCGCGGAATCTTAAAACGAAGTATTGCGTAGCAATACAATTAAATCGCATTCGCTTTGCGAATACTTTATAATTAAGATTCCGCATCACGCTACACTTCGTTTCGCAGTGCGGAATTCAGAGTAGAAGTACTGTGCGGCATTAAGAGTACTCCTCGCTACGTACAAAACGGAGTTCACACGCTACGCGTGCTCACACTCTAACCCCGCAACATACAAAACAACTTCGCTTTCGCTTGTTGTTTTTTATGTTGCGCTAAGGCTTGGCAAGACTTAGGTCTTGCCAAGCCACTCTGCAGCAGAGTTACTCTTAACCCAAAAGTAACTTCACAGCAGAGGCTTGGATTTTTCATACTGAAAAATCCAAGCAATGCGCAAGTCGGCGGGCGCGTAGCGCACGCTGACGCAGCGCTATAGAAGTATGAATGAAATGAATTCCGATTCAACCGCGAAGCGCGTAAGCGCGAGCAATCAGAGTATTCGCAACGCGAATTCCATTTTTTGTCATCCCGCAAGCGAAGCGATGCGGGATCTGCGTCACCAAGAAAGGACATACAGCTTTTGAAGCCAGATCCCGTGTCGCGCGTTTCACGCGCTACGGGATGACAAACAAAAAGAGCATTTCACGCACTACGTGACGACAAGCGGTACTTCACCACGCGCGCGGTAGCAATGCGAACGCGTAGCGTGAGCAATCAAAGTGTGAGCCGATAGGCGAATTCCGATTCAACCGCGAAGCGCGTAAGCGCGAGCAAATTACTCCTTACTCATTACTCCTTACTCATTACTCATTACTCATTATTAACTATTCATTATTCATTGCACGCCAGTGTCTTTTGTTTAATAACACCATGGATGCGTGTAAACGCCTGTTATATGCTCAAAGTGCGCAAAAAAGGAGTTTGCCGGAAGTGCGCAGGATTCTAGGTTGACTGTGGCTGAAAGTTCGGCGATGTTTTCTGCGGATTCTGCAGTTGAAAGGCGGAACGCATAAGTGATTTGCTTCTTTGCAATATCTGTCGCTACGTCAAAACGCACAGATTCGTTTTGGGCTAGTGGAACTTTTACTGCGCTTTTGGCAACCAACTCTTGCGTTATTTCCCCAAGTGGACTTGAATAACTAATGCTTCCGACCGTTTCGCCTTCCTTGACGACTTCAACTTCTTGAATACTTTTCTCCAACTCGCGAAGCATTTCTTTTGCGACATCAAAACGTTGCGCGTTCGCGTGCAAAATAACTCCAATTGCGTTGTAAGTTCGCCCAAATTTCGTAACTTTGTATGAAAAAAGTAAACAATCGCCAGAAACATAGTTTGTTCCTGTCTTGATTCCAGTAAAACCTTGGTCTATTAACTCGTTTGTGTTTTCATAAACGTTTCCCTCAAGCGTAAACTTTGCGCTTGTGGTAATTTCCCGAATCGTTTCTTGCGTCATAGCCAATTTACCGAGCTCAAATAAGTCGTTCGCGGTCGATAATGTGTCATCGCCAATTCCATCTGGATCTTTGCCAATTATCGTGTTTGAAAGTTTAGACTCAGATAAATATGTTTCGGCTGCTTTTTTGTATTCATTAAACCCTCCAAATGCGTGGTTGACCAAAATCTGCGCGAAATTCCCAGCACTTGCGATTAACATGCCTTCAAGTAGTTGGTTATAAGTTATTTCTTGACCAACATAAACGTCAATCGTTGCAGATTGTAGTTCGGATTTATATCTTGCCGAAATCGCAACATCTGCAGGTGTGAGTTGAATTTTTGTGTTTAACTCTATCTCGTTTGACTGCGTATGTTTCAAAAAAACAAGAGCAGTAATGATTTTACTTATTGACGCAATCGAAAGTTTTTGATTCTCGCGCTGTTCGCATTTTTTTGCCAATCCACCTTCAGCAGTTCCGATTGAAAGCGCAGTTGCTCGCGCACAATTTAGTTCGACTGCAACGTTCTGCGATGGCATTTCGTCCTCAGAAAGCGTCGCAATGATTTTTGGACTTGCTGGCGCTAAAACATAATATGTGATTAATACCATTAAAATCACCAACGCCACAATTGGTTTATAAAACTCTTTTAAGAATGCGCTGTTCCCTTTCAATGTCTTAATTTTTATAACCAAAACTCCTTTAATTAATGTTCATGATAACTCGCAGCGCCGCTTTCACCTCGGCAATTTAACACTTTTCGCGCGCTTTCCAGCCTTTTTATCCTCCGCAATTTTCACGTACACCAAATCGTAGAGTTC
Source organism: Candidatus Nutricula glyptotermitis (assembly GCA_031263495.1). Taxonomy (GTDB): domain Bacteria; phylum Actinomycetota; class Actinomycetes; order Actinomycetales; family Bifidobacteriaceae; genus Nutricula; species Nutricula glyptotermitis. The sequence goes on along the minus strand of JAISFQ010000119.1, from coordinate 31,132 downwards.
GGCAACTTTTGCATCTTGCGGCGCAATTTCGTGCCTTTCCAAAGCGTCTATGCCCTCGCGTATTCGAATCAAATCCTTATCTCTGCGCACCAACTGATTGAACATTACGCTCGTGATATTGTACACTCCACGCACCGCTTTGGCTGGCAGTTGTACCGCCAACCTTACCGCTCCAATAGCATAATCTCTTTCCATTTTACCTCTCCTTCCCTTTTTCCGCATATTTCACTACTACCGTAATAAAATCGCGCGTCCTTCCGTTTGACAGGACTTTCTCGCCCTTTCGCTCTGCAATGACTTCCAGTGGGTAGTCATCAATTTCATCAAAAAAAGTATTTTTCCCCAACCACCACGTGTTCGGATCGTCTATATCCAGCATATTAACATCTGTTTCCGTGTCAAATGAAATGACTGCGAGTGGCAACCCGGTGTTAATTTGTGATTGTGTGCTTTTTGCGGGCTTTTGTGTGATGTTTTTTGGTTTCAATATTTTTGAAAGACTATAATAAATCTGCCTACGTGCGCTTCCCATAAACAAATGTAAACCGTGCGAAATGTTCACACTCCACTCTCTTTCGTCCGCTTCAATATCGGTCAACAGCTCGATTAACGCGTTATCGTCATGCAAATTTATATACTTAAAAACCAATTCGCGCTTCAATTTTTTATCTGCAAACTTTATTTTTGCCTTTTGGACAGCAACTGCGCTATAGTCAATCGCCAGCACAGGATGATTTTGTTCAACTAAATCTGCAGAAAACTCACCGTTTCCAAAACCAATATCAAGTATTGGCACTCCGCTTTTAATATATTTTTTGACTAGATGAGTGTGCGTTTCTGAATCAAAAACATGCTTCAAAAATTCGACAGATGAAGTCGCCTCCGCTTCCCAAAAATCGCGTACATCGTTCATCGAATTACCGAACCACTGATTAAAAAGATACGTTGTGAGCACGGGATTGTTAAAACGAAATGCAGGATTAGGAGTTCGCCAATCTTCACCATAGCACGCCGCAAGCCAATCTTCAGGCACAGCAGGTGCTGGCACAAAATCGCCTTCCCAATATATCTGCTTAAATGGGTAAATCGATTCCTTAGGCATCTTTTTACGTAACGCAAAAGGCTGATTGTAATAGCCGTCTTTGAAGAATCCAACGAAAAAGTCAATATAAAAGTCAATGGAACCGTTTTCCGCAAAAAATAGTGCCTGTATGTGCGCTCCAGAAAAACGAATCACTGTATGTCCGCGTTTTTCAAGGTCACGCTTCAATTTAAGCATCAATAAATATGCATCTTGTGGCAATTCGGAATCTGAAAAAACGAGCAGGTCAGAATCATCATCGCTATCTAGCATTTTGCCTTTATTCCTGACTGCCGCTAACAAAGTTGCGCTTGAAATCGCGACCTTATAGCCAATTTTTGTGAGTTCGTCAAGAATTTCTTTGGTTTTAGAAATAAGTGTCGGACGGACTTTATCGTCCAACGCGGTTGCGTGACCAAGTCTGCCCCATTTGTTGACTGCAAGCGGTCTCCCATCCGCATCCTCAATCAACACGCGCTCCCCATTTATCACGCTCGTATCGCTTTTTTTGCCAAAAATCACTTCTGCGTACGCAACTTCTTTGTCTTTTGAGACATCTTCAATGCTCAAAGTTGATTTTCCCTGCAAAAACGGCATGAGAGCCTTAGGAATCGGCACATAAACCAAAGGTCCGATGTGCAGAAAATTGGCAGAATTAAATATTGCTCGCTCATCAAACTTCACCGTCAGTACATCCGTGTCCCTGACTCGTGGATTAGCAAATATTATTGCAAACTTCGTCACTCGCACATGTTAAGTATACTTGAAAACTGCTCATAATGCAAAGGGCGGGGTTAAGGGGCAGAAAGTGTTCCAAATTCTGTGAGTTGTACGAACTGACTTACGTTCTCATCTAGTGCCCCTGTTCTTGACTCCGCACGCACTTCACCTCTGAATTCCGCAACGCGAATGCATTTAATGGTGTTCGCATGCGCTCACACTTTTAATTAAGATTCCGCATCTACGTGCGGAATTCTGAGAGTGGTTGTCGCGAGAATTATAAAGCGATTCGTAAAATACACACAAATTGAGACGCTACCCTCCTTTAACAACAAGTTGCATCCCGCGCCCAACTCCTGTAAACTAATAAGCGTAAGGAGCAACACATGAGCATACCGCCGAATCTGCCAGATCCGAACACAGTGTACCCAGTTGAGGGCGCACTTGTGACGAATGTCAAGCCGACTATCACGCGCGCGAACATTGAGGTCGGCGATTTCACATATTGTAGCGACGAAAACTTCGAAAGCCATGTCACGCACCATTACGAGTTTTATGGCGACAAGTTGATTATCGGCAAGTTTTGCCAAATTGCGGCGGGTGTGGAGTTTGTGATGAATGGCGCGAACCACCAAATGAACGCTGTAAGCACGTTTCCGTTCTATATCGTAGGCTTTACGAAAGATGTGCCACCGCTTACGAACATGCCTGTGAAGGGCGACACCGTAGTCGGAAATGATGTGTGGATTGGGCAAAATGCGACGATTCTTGCTGGTGTGCATATCGGTGACGGCGCGATTATTGGCGCAAATGCCGTGGTCGCGAGTGATATTCAGCCTTACACTGTCGCGGTTGGTAACCCTGCAAAGCCTGTTCGCAAGCGTTTTAATGACGAACTGATCGACTTAATGCTGGCGTTTAAGTGGTGGGACAAGCCAGTTGCCGAGATTCAGCAGTTGATTCCGTTGCTTAGTAATAGCGACTTGGAGCAGGTAAAACATGAGATAAAGGAGCGGTTATGAGTAAATATGAACCATTGTGGAAGCATTTACAGACCTGTGCAGATGGGCGCGACACTTTCACATTGACCTTTGACGACGTCCACAATGTGCTAGGTTTCGATATCGACCACTCGTTCTTAAACGCCAAAAAGGAAGCCATGCAGTTCGGATATCAAGTCGGCAAAGTCTCGCTTAAAGAAAAGCGCGTTACGTTTCAAAGGCTGGTGGGCGAATGAGTAAAGAAATAACTTACGTTCTGTACCAACTTCCCGATAATGAGGCTTCTATCAATGTCGCTGTCGATAAAGGTACAATTTGGGTAACGCAAAAAGCAATGTCTGAACTGTTTGGGGTCGGAGTGTCCGCAATTAGCAAACATTTATCTAATATATTTGAGGACGGAGAACTTGACGAAAAAGTGGTTATTTCCAAAATGGAAACAACCACTCGACATGGGGCAATTAAGAGTAAACTACAAACAAACGACGTAAATCTCTACAATTTAGATGCTGTGATTTCTGTTGGTTATCGCGTAAATTCATTGAAAGCGACTAAGTTTCGTATTTGGGCAACTTCGGTTTTGAAAGAGTTTATTCAAAAAGGTTTCGTGCTTGATGATGAACGCTTGAAACTTGGCGAAACAGTTTTTGGGAAAGATTATTTCCGAGAACTTCTTGAGCGCGTTAGGTCTATTCGGGCAAGTGAAAGAAGAATATGGCAACAAATTACCGATATTTTTGCTGAATGCTCAATAGATTATGACAAAAACAGTCCTATAACCCGCGAATTTTATGCTACTATTCAAAATAAGTTTCATTATGCGATTACAGGCAAAACCGCGCCTGAAATAGTATACGCTTCGGCTGATAAAAGCAAAGAGAACATGGGGTTGATGACTTGGAAAAACTCGCCAGATGGCAGAATCTTAAAACCTGATGTTACTATCGCCAAAAACTATCTTGACGAGCAACAGATTCGCAGACTTGAAAGAAGCGTGACTGGGTTTTTTGATTATATTGAAGATTTGATTGAAGAAGAGCACTCTTTTACAATGGACGATTTCAACACAAGCATTAATGCCTTTTTGGAGTTTAGAAAATATAAAATACTGAAAGGAAAAGGAACTATATCACGTAAAAACGCCAGTCAAAAAGCTGAAAGTGAGTACGATGAATTTAACAAAACGCAAAAGATAATTTCAGACTTTGATCGACAGATTAACAAGCAGATAGGCAACAAGTAAAGGTAAAGGAGGGCAACACATGGCGACATCGGTTGAGTTTATAGAGTTTGTTTGCGAGCAAATTCGTGGCACTGGCAACATTCGCTACAAAAAGATGTTCGGCGAATACATGGTTTGGGTGGACGAAAAGCCGATTCTGCTTGTTTGCGACGATACAGTGTACGTTAAAATGCTGCCTGTGTTGGATGAGCTAATGATAAACGCAGACAAAGGCTTCCCGTACGGCGGTGCAAAGGAACATTACATTCTTGACATCGACGACAGCGAGACAGCAAGACGCGTAGTCGAAGAGTTGTTGCAGGTTGTGCCAGTGCGGAAACCTCGATCTAAGAAAAAGAAAGTGTAAAACATGTAGCAAAACGGTAAAACGTGTAGTAAAAAGGTAAAGTTGGTAGTTAAATGGTAAAGTGTGTAGTGTTTTGGTAAAACGTGTAGTTAAATTCGTCTATTGCATCTGCACACAAACCATAGTAAACTTATTCTTATGAATACAGAACCGCTTCGCTGCCCTTGGTCGCTGACCGATCCGCTGTCCATGCGCTATCACGACACGGAATGGGGAGTGCCTTGTCACGATGACCTGCACATGTTCAAAATGCTTGTTTTGGAAGGCAAACAGGCTGGGCTCAGTTGGCGTGGAATATTGCGCAAAATGGATACGTTGTGCGTTGCTTTTGACGACTTCAATCCTCACAAACTAATCACATACGACGACGCAAAAGTCGCGGAACTGCTCAAAAACCCAGGCATAATCCGCAATCGCCTAAAAGTGAACGCCGCAATTACGAATGCAAAAACATATTTTGCGCTATGCGACGAATTCGGTTCGCTCGACAACTACATTTGGCAGTTCACGGACGGTAAGCAAGTCGTAAATAATTGGGAAACGCAAGATCAACTGCCTGCTACATCCCTGCTTTCAGACAAAGTAAGCACTGATATGAAAAAGCGCGGTTTCAAGTTCATCGGCTCGACTATCATCTACTCATACTTACAAGCAGTCGGCGTGATAAACGACCACTTGGTGTGGTGTGGGTTTCGTAACGCTTGACACTTACGAAAAAGCATATCTCGGCCACTTGCGCTCCCCCAAGATTCCGTGTATAATATTAACTGTGCGGACAGTTCTGCATGCTTTGGCGCTTTTTTGATGCTGGAGCGGATTTATTGGTTTAGGAGGTGAAAACGAAATGGAATCTGGAAGTTTATGCAGCCCAGATAGTGATTGGCTGCGGCAATGTGTGGTGGTAAAAAAGAAACCTAGATTTCTATTCGTCACCGCTTAATTATATGTAGTTCATCAAAAACGGGCTGTATTCCAAATCTTTTTGTTTGTAACAGGGGTACAGGCTATGAAAAGGAACAATTTATTAGAGACTAGGCGTGCACGCGCCGAAACTGAGCACAGAAACGATGTGCTGAACAGGTTAAAACTGGCGAGCAAGGCAAGCGTTGAGGAACTTTTTGTCGCGTTCAACAGCGGTATTCGAGGTTTGACCGAGGACGTGGCGGAAGATTCGCGCGACATTTATGGCGAAAACGAAGTCACGCATGGCAAAAAAACGCCACTGTTTAAGCGCATTATTGGTGCGTTCATCAATCCGTTTACCGTGATTTTACTGGTACTTGCGGCTGTATCGCTGTTTACTGATGTTATTTTGGCAGATTCGGGCGAAGCAACTCCCGCGACTGTGATTATCATCATGACTATGGTTATGTTTTCGGGCATTTTGCAGTTTGTGCAGGAAACTAGGAGCGGTAAGGCGGCGGAAAACTTGCTTAAGATGATTAAAACCACTACTAGCGTTGAGCGGCAAGTTAGCGGTGTGCAGGAGATTCCGATTGAAGATGTGGTGGTAGGCGATATTGTACATTTGGCTGCTGGCGATATGATTCCTGCGGACATTCGCATTATTTACGCGAAGGATTTGTTCGTAAGTCAGTCGGCGTTAACTGGCGAAAGTGTAGTCGTGGAAAAAACTGCTGATATTGCTGTTGCGGGCGATGATGGCGGTGTTGGCGATAATATTGCACTAACTGAAACACAGAACCTTGCGTTTATGGGTTCGGACGTATTAAGTGGCAGTGCAACAGGCATTACTGTGGCTGTGGGCGATGATACGGTGTTTGGGGAAATGGCAAAAGGCGTGAGCGAAAAGCCTGTGCAGACAAGTTTTGAGAAAGGCGTGAATTCGGTTTCGTGGCTGTTAATACGCTTTATGCTGGTCATGGTGCCTGTCGTGCTGTTTGTGAACGGTTTTACGAAGGGCGATTGGGTCGAAGCGGCACTGTTTGCGCTGTCGGTCGCAGTCGGGTTGACGCCTGAAATGTTGCCGATGATAGTAACGACATGCCTTGCGAAGGGTGCGGTCGCGATGTCGAAGGAAAAAACCATAGTAAAGAACCTTAATTCCATCCAAAACTTGGGGTCAATGGACATTTTGTGCACCGATAAGACAGGCACTTTGACGCAAGATAAGGTCGTTCTGATGTATCATCTGGACATTCACGGGCACGAAGATTCACGCGTACTTCGTCATGCATTTTTGAACAGTTACTATCAAACTGGGCTCAAAAACTTGATGGACATTGCTATCATCGAGCGCACAAATAGCGAGCAAGAAAGTGCTTCTGAACTGCGTGGACTTGCAAATCGCTACACGAAAGTCGACGAAATACCGTTTGACTTCGAAAGGCGACGCATGAGTGTGGTGGTGCAAAATGGCAAAACGCAGATGATTACGAAAGGCGCGGTCGAGGAAATGCTTGCGGTGTGTAATTATGCGGAATATGAAGGCAAAGTACTGCCGCTGACTGATGATATTCGCGCGTATATACTGCAAAAAGTCGACGAATTGAACGAGGACGGCATGCGCGTGATTGCGGTTGCGCAGAAAACCGATCCGTCGCCTGTGGGTGCATTTTCGGTCGCTGATGAAGCAGATATGGTGCTCATGGGCTATTTGGCGTTTTTGGATCCACCGAAGGAGTCCACTGCGAATGCGATTCGGGCGCTCAGGGAATATGGTGTAGGCGTAAAAATACTGACTGGCGACAACGATAAAGTCACGCGCGCGGTCTGTAAGCAGGTAAACATACCGGCGGATTGTATATTGCTCGGTTCAGATTTGGAGCACATGAGTGACGCAGAACTTCGTGATGTGTGCGAAAAAGTGAGTGTGTTTGCTAAACTTTCGCCTGCTCAGAAGGCACGCGTAATTACTGCGCTTCGTGCTAATGGGCACAGCGTCGGCTATATGGGCGATGGGATCAACGATGCGGCTGCGATGAAGGCGTCTGACGTGGGCATTTCGGTCGATACCGCCGTAGATATTGCGAAGGAGTCTGCTGATGTTATCTTGCTTGAAAAAGACTTAATGGTGCTTGAGCAGGGAATTATCGAGGGTCGCAAAACGTATGCAAACATGATTAAGCACATTAAAATGACTGCGAGTTCCAATTTCGGCAATGTGTTTTCTGTGCTGATTGCGAGTGCATTTCTGCCGTTCATTCCGATGTTGCCGATACAATTAATCCTGCTCAACTTGATTTATGACCTTTCGTGCATGGCGATTCCGTGGGACAATGTGGACAGGGAGTTTTTGGCAGTACCGCGTAAATGGAATGCGCAGTCAATTGAAAAGTTTATGCTGTGGTTCGGTCCGACGAGTTCCGTGTTCGACATTACCACCTATTTGCTGATGTTTTTCGTCATTTGCCCTACGATGTGTGGCGGTTTGATGTGGAATGAGATTGCGGACGAACCTACGCAAGTGCTGTTCATCGCGGTTTTTCATGCTGGCTGGTTTGTGGAGTCGATGTGGACGCAGACGCTGGTCATTCACTTGATTCGCACGCCTAAGATTCCGTTCATTCAAAGTCGCGCTTCCGTGCAGGTCACGTTGCTCACATTTACCGGCATTGCCCTGCTCACAGCCATTCCGTTCACACCATTCGCCCAATACATTGGCTTAACCGCGCTTCCGCTTTCGTTCTTCTTTTGGCTACTACTGACCGTCGCGCTGTATATGCTCGTAGTGACTTGGCTTAAGGGCGTGTTTGTAGGGAAGTATGGGGAGCTGTTGTAGCCACAGCGCACGGCGACACACCGAATAATTTATTAATTGAGTAAGAACTTTTACAAATTTCTTACTTCTATATTAAATTCGGTGTGTTGCCTCAAAATATGGGCAAATTGCGTTGTCATTGCTCGCTCGCGGTATTTTAATACAGCTTCGCTCGCATTCCTAGCACTTTGCTCCCTATTTTGTCGCTGGGGGCACTGCTACAGCAAGCTTACAAAACGCACATATTTACACAGTTTTTCAAAAAAGTGTGTAAAATTAAACGTTAAGACTGGTCATAATTATTCTTATTGCGTCAATAGTTTCAGAAAATTCAACATTTTCAACATAAGGGTTACTTTCTCTATACCCCTTCCACGACATCAGCAATTTCTCATTTGAAACTAGCACTTCTAAGGTATTATCCCATTTCAAAAACGCATCCTCGGTGTCCCTGTGTTTGGCAGTGTTTTTGATAGCAGTGTCTAAAATGTCATAACGAATATCATTGCTTTTGAGTTTTTTGATTATGTACACATCAAAATAATCATGCATTCTTGTTGTACTTTCGCGTCTTGAAAATATTGTCTGTAACTTTTCAGCAAGAATAGTTTCAAGGCTGTACGTCAAAATGTCAATCGTTTCATTACTGAAAAGTGGATGATATGTATAGGCTGTTTCGCCTGGCGGATCAATAATGTCGCCTGTAGAAATATCAAATTGTAAAGTAAAATTAGATCCATAATGCCCTGCCTTAACTGTAAGTCTGAAGCCTCCATATTCATCATCTTCGCGAATCGGAGCAACTTTTGTGATTTGAAAATTGATATTATCGTCAAGTTCAATTGCAAGAATCTCTTCAAACATATTAGTGACAGCGTCTTTAGAAAAAACCATATTGCCAACCAAAGCATCAATGTCTTTCGTAGTTCTATTTGAAATATCAATAAGTGATGCGACTAAAAAACCGCCTTTGAGTATGAAATTATTTTTGTACCTAGAGTGGGACAGTTTAATTAAAAACCGCTCAAACATATAGTTCTGCTGAACTATTTGTGCATTTATACCTTTTTCTTCTGCGACATTTTTCAACCTTTGCATTAAACTCATCGCTTCATTTTTCATTGTAGCACCTCCATATAACTACTAATTTTTTCATTAACACCTAAAAGTTTTGCGTACGCAAACAGTTTTCCTATGTCCTGCTTCATGTTACGTACGTAATACTTAAATGCCGCCACGACAATCGCTCTGTCAAGTTTATTTACTGGACGAACAATATCGCAAAGAGTTCGTTCGACAGAATAACACTTTACCTTATTCCCAGCAGGAGTGTTTACTGTTTCCGCTCCGATTCCATATGTTTTGCTTGATTCGCGGAACGGTACTATGTCATCAGGCAAATTTGCTGTTCCATAATTTACAGGGAAGGACATATCGTATTTGATAGGCGTTCTGTCGGACATGTCGCGCAGGTAGAGCGCAGTATTCAACGAAAAAATCCCTCTTGAGAACCGTACAGAATACTCAAAAAACGGATCTTCTAGTATATGTGGTTGAGCATATACCCCTTCACCTGCTTTATATAGTTTTCCGTTCTTGATTAAAGTGCGCAATGCATTTGCTCCATATCCCATTTCAACGGCATCTTTGTGGGTTATGTAGCCACCGTTTTGCGTGGTTATGAAATCGTGCAATAAATCTGTTTTAGTCATCTGCACTCCTTCCACGCATTTCTGCGTCTAAAAAACTGTTAAAATCATCGATTTCACTTACATTGTCAGACGTTATGGTGTTAAAAAACGCTTCGTAACTTTGTGGTGTAATCATGGTAAATACATATTGTATACTGCTTCCTTGCTCTTTCAGATAATCGTTTATGTACTTAAAATGTTTTATTGCAGCACGCCATTTACCCTTGTTTTCATCAGACATATCGCCGATTTGCTCATCATCTTTTACTTCTGCAACGATAACCCTGTCCCCAGCAATTAAAAAGAAATCAGGGTTGAAACTGTCCTTTTGGTGGTGCGTCTTTTTTTCCCACGTGTATTCAATTGAATAAAACCCCGTGCTCGGCGACTTTATCCATTTATTAATGTTTTTGTTATGCTTTGAGTCTGTTAACCGTTTAATAAATTCCACTTCTGGTCTAGAATCTGCTATAACTAGGCTTTGCGGAGTTTTAAAATTAAACGCATTCGCAACTTTCTGCTGATTGTATACCGGTTTGCCCATCATATCAACTTCTATTGTAACTTCGTCATAAAAGCTTTTTTGCTCTTCCTCTATGAAATTTTGAGTTTCGTCTGTCCAAAAGATTGCTGAATGTGCTTTTAAAGAACTAGCGCGTACAGTTACGCTACGAACATCATCTTTTGTGTTACTCTTAAAGTAGTCGTTTGGAATCGGACTATATATAGGGGTTTTGTTTCCTGTCCTTTTTAAAGTTCCTACTGATTGCTTAATCTTACTCATAAGCTCTTTCGTTATGACGGCATTTCCTGACTTTTTAAGAGACAGCTTTATCATTTTTTCGAGTCGTTTTATGTTCCATTTAGACCTGTAATACTCCGTTAAGTTAATTTTTTCTTCGCCGAACTCTTGATCCAAATCACCAAACAAGTCATCAATTACTCTAGCCGCGTCTTCAATAGTAAAAGTTTTATTTGAATACGCCGCAATCAGCGCAGAAGTATGCTCTCCTATAACATCGGTAAAGTCGTATTCTTGTTCGTGGTTTGCCTCAATAGTCGGTAATGTAATGTATTCTTTTTCTAGCCATTTGTATGGACTTTTTTTGGGAGTGTCTATCACGTCACAAGTTGTACTATAATTGACGTTTTGCAGTTCAAAATTATATGGAGAGTTGTTATCTACTACTGACGTTATAAACAGTTCAAACTCTAGTATTTCATCAACGAGTCTTTGTATGCTTTCTGCCCATTTCGCGTGATTGAATATTCTAACTCTGCAATCGCCCCATTTATTTAACCATTCGTCAGGAATTCTGAGACCACGCCCCATCACTTGAGCAATAAGCAGTTTTGAATTAAAGGCTCTTTCCTCATGCGGTATTATTTGAAAAACCCTTTTCACATCCCAACCTTCTGTTAGCATAGAAACCGAAAATATCCATTCAACTGGGTTTTCTGGTTCGTCAACATGCTTAAGTTTGATTCTATCACTCGCCGCATCGGAGTTACTATGCACGACTAGCACTTTTTCATTGACTTCATCTTCTGAATATCCGTATCTTTCTTTAAGGTAACCTTTGAATTCTTTAGCAACGTTTTTACAGGTTTGTATATCACGCGCAACAACAATAGAAATAGGCAACTCGCCATAAGTCGATGCTAACTCATTTCTAATGCTTTCGTGCGATTTCGTTATTACCTGCCATTTTTCATAAGAGCCGCTTGGTAATTCTTCGCCTGGAATATACTCTACTTTCTTTGCAAAGTTATTCTCAATTGCAGTTTTTAGCGAATATCTGTAAATTACGTCAGAAAAATAGTTATTTGCATTTTGCGCATTAGTTCCCTTATAGCAAGTACCTGAAACTCCTATAACATATTTGAAATTTATACCGTTTTCGTACTCGTCGTTTATAAATTTTCGCCACTCATTTGATGACGTGTTATAAATATGATGAACTTCGTCGTTCAATAAAAGTGTTCTTTCGCCTTTATCTTTAAGGCTGTCAGATATAGATGTTCTTGCGTTTCGGTAAACTGCATCGCGGTTCTCTATACAAATCGACCCTTCGGTTATACTTTCCGAACCATTAATAATACGCGGTGGAGACATTCCTGTATCTAATAACAGTCTTGCAAGTTCACTGTCTTCTGCTAGCTGTGTAAACTTTTTTGTTAACTCAGTTTCAATTGTCACGCTTGGAACCACGACAAGCACCTGATCAACAGCACCGCTTGACATCATAATGGCTGCCAAAGCATACAGTACATAACTTTTTCCTGTTCCTGTAGCCAAATCAAGCGAAGCAGAAAGTTTGTTAGGAAACGGCAAAGATCTTCTTAGACTATCAAAATTGTTGCGGTAAACCTCTTTCAGTTTTTCTGATGAGTCAAAGTTTTCCTTTGCTAGCTCTTCAAGGTTTTTGTATTGTCCACCAAGTAAATACCTTAAAGTGGTAAAAATTGCCTCTTTCTGATACTTGCGGTTTCTGCATAACTTGTCAACAAATTGATAATATACTCCTTCGTCCCAAACAGAAATATCCACGTTTTCACTAACTTTAAGAACCAAATCCGCGTTCTTCGCTCTTATTTTGTCGTCATTTTCCATCAACGGTCACTCTCCTTTCGTTTCCAAACTTATCAACAAAGATAAGCATAGCGGTTTTTTTGATTTTTTTTGCGTCGAACTTATGTGCGTTTCCTTTAAAATCTTTAGAATAAAAAACTTCATCCAAATCAAACATCTTGCCGTCATAGTCATAATCAATCAGCAACATAGAAAAGGCATCCATTTGGTGCGAAACATCTCTTCCTTTTATGCGCGATTTTGTTTCAAAACGCTTGATAATTATTTTTTCGTCTTTAATCTCGTACTCGAGGACAGGCGGTTGAATAAAGTCAAACCCGACAGAATCGACTCCCTCGTTTATATCGTTTTCGTTTTTTGGTTGAAGTGGTGCGGTATAGTTTTCTGTAAAGTTTGCTAACAGAGAAAAAGGAACACGAAGAATGTTGTAGGTCGTTTTGCCAAATTTTATCTCATCGTCAACGAATGCGAATTTGCTTCTAGGGGCGATAATGTATGCAGCATTTCCTATTACAGAGCCGGCGCGTTGATGAATAGAGTGAATGGTTTCTTCTGATATTTGCACATCTTTAGCCAGCTCATGTGGCGTATACACTTTTACATAATTCCCATCACGAGTGCCATCAAACTGTATGCCATTAATTTTGGACTTTTCAATATCACTAACTGGCGAGCATCCCCAAAGAGCAAGTGCAAACTTTTTCCATTCGCTCTTATCAAATCTGTTAAGTTTTTCTTCGTCGTAAAGTCCAGCAGAATAAAGAGTAAATGGAGTGGGTTGCTTTCCGTATTTTTTCTTGCTTTTCTCTAGGTCTTTGCTCTCTGCTATATTTAACAGCCGTTTTTGTTGCGTGTATATGGACAGCTTTCCAACATCGCAGCTTATCCATCGCCTACCAAGTTTTTCAGCGACCGTAGCAGTCGTTCCACTTCCTGCAAAACAATCAAGAACTATGTCTCCAGGATTTGAAGACGCTTTTATGATGCGTGCGAGCAGAGCTTCAGGTTTTTGGGTTGGATACCCTGTGCGCTCGTTGTGACTTTGTATTACATAGATATCATCCCACCAGTCGTTACGTGGCAAATAGCTATTTTCGTCCCAATATTGGCGATAAACTTTGCCGTCACTATGTGCGTACTCTTTATACTGCCCCTGTTCGTCACGTCCTGTGTACTTTTTCTTTTGCGTTTCGGTTTTAACAACTCCGACCGCTTCGGCATTAAATATCCATTCGTTTGATTTGCTATAAAAATAAATCACGTCATGCTTTCTCTTAAAATGTCTTGGAGATTGACCTGAACCAGAATATCCCCACACAATTTCATTTCTAAACTTACTTTCTCCAAAAATTTCATCCATAAGCACCTTAACGTAATGTCCTTTTCTGTAATCCATATGTACATAAATGCTTCCATCGTCTGCCAACACTTTTTTAAGTAAAACTAAACGTTTACGCAACCATTCTAAAAACTGTGCTCCTGCCACTTTGTCTGCATATGCTTTTTGGTCTTCGCTTGTAGTGTGGAAGTCTCTGCGCGTTGAAAATGGTGGGTCAATGTATACGAGTCGTACGCCATCAGTTCCGTCGGCATTTTTTAATTTACCTTTCTTTTTTAAATCAAACAAATTTTTTAACACCTGCAAATTGTCGCCAAAAATTAACATATTTTTCCAACTGTCATCGTTTTTTGGTTTTTTGTCACAAGTCGGAAAACTTTTTTCAGGCTGCAGGGGCAGTGGAAGCGTATTTGCAATAATGCTTTCTTCACTCTCTTTTCCGTAATACATCAATTTGCACTCGCGCATTCTATCTGGGAATAGAATGTGCGCTAAATCTGTAGGCACTTCTAGCCCTCTTTTAATGCGATCAGTAATCTCTGCAAGCGCTCCATTTAATTGGTCTTGCCTTTCTTTTTCCATCGCCTTTACCTCCAACCTGCGTTCCCGCAATTCACAACACTACATATAAAGTATAGCACACTGTTTCCGAAATTCCAACTCAAAACACACACTTTTTTCAAAAACTGTGTAAAATAATGCAATTAAACGCATTCGCTATTGCTCACACTATAAATATAAGGAGTTCGCTACGCTCACACATCGTTTTAAAGTCCCGCATCACGTTACGCGCTTACGCGCTGGGTCACAGGGGGTCAAATGCTCAATCGCATTTTCCTTCACCTGGGGTCGAACGCTCAATCGCGTTTTCCTACACAGAATTCAGAGTGGGAGTTGTGCGGGGTTCTGAGTGGGGGTAGTGCAAGGTTCTGAGTACCACCTTGTCATCTAGCAAGCGAATGCCGATTCCAATTACTCATTATTAGTTAACCTACCGGCGGTCGGTATGTTATACAGAGCAACTTATTCGTCCGCCTCCTCATACTCCAGTTCAGCCAAATCTTCCTCAGAAAGTTCGTCGCTTTCAATATCCTCTGCTTCAGCCGCAGGTACGCGTCCTAAAATGTCTACAACGAAAATAAGTGTCGAGTTTCCTGGTATATCGCCTTGCGCATCTTCACCGTAACCATAAGATGGTGGAACGACTAGCAACACTTGTGAACCAACTTTTTTGCCCATAAGTCCTTGCGTCCAACCATCAATTACGCCACCATCTAACGAAAAACTAAATGCAGAACCACTTTCCCAACTCGAATCGAACTGTGTGCCATCAGTCAACCAGCCTGTATATTGCACAGTGACCGTGTCCGTGCTCAAAACTTCCTCTCCTGTGCCTTCAATCGTGACTTCACTCGTAACTGAATCTTTATCTGGCACAAAGCCACTTGGGATTTTAATCGACGGTGCGCCATTATCTGCAAGCGTGACTTGCGGTAACTTTGAGTCAAGCGTCTTTGCAGTGCCTTCTGCTCTGCTTGGAAGCAATGCGACAATTGTGCCAATACCGACGTGCTTCGTGGCAGGTGTAGATTCGCCCGTTTCAGCATCCTCCGATGCTTCGGCTTCTGTGACCCAAGCGAATGCAACGCCGACTTTCTGTCCCTTTAATGCATTATAAATCGGCTCATAAACTGCCACTTCCGAGTAAGTCATTGACTCTGCAGCGTTAGTCGTCCAAGTGTTTTGCAACTCTTCACCTGCAAGTGCATCATAAATCACAGCCTGTAATGAAATAACACTTCCATCGACTATCTCTTCACCTGTTCCTTCCTGCAAAATGATTGTGTCACCGTCCTTTGCGCTCTCCATATTCTTCGGAACACTAATAGTCGGCGGATTTTCACCTTCCTGTGAATATTTTATGCCTTGCAAACCGCTAGGTTCGAAAGCGCCTGACATAAACAAATACATAATGCCTGCTCCGACTATTAATGCCACAGCAACACAAGCAACAAGAATCGTCGTAAGTTTTTTCGTCGACATGCCTTCGGCAGGCTTCGAACTCGTATGCGCACTCTGCATATTCTTATCTGAACGCCCTTTTTTGGCATGCTCATGCACGCCTTTATCGCGAGAAGTCACCTTCTCCTGCGCCACAGCCTTTCTCTCACTTTCTGTTTCGCGCACAACATCCTCTTCATACTCTCCAACCGCCGCAAGCGACGCATCGTTTTCTACGAGTCCTATGTCTGTTTCCAGACTGTCATTGAGTTCCTCTTCTTGTTTAAGTCCCTCTATGTTACTTTCTTCTGGCTCTATTTCATTTGCCATTATAACCTCCAACTAATAAGTATAACACACTTTCCTGAAAAAAACCTTAAAATGCGAGTGAGCATTGGCGGTGCAG
The DNA here is from genome assembly GCA_031263495.1 of Candidatus Nutricula glyptotermitis. Taxonomy (GTDB): domain Bacteria; phylum Actinomycetota; class Actinomycetes; order Actinomycetales; family Bifidobacteriaceae; genus Nutricula; species Nutricula glyptotermitis. The sequence goes on along the minus strand of JAISFQ010000119.1, from coordinate 14,990 downwards.
ACAAATTCCGACACTTAACCCGGCAATTATTAACTGTCAACTTTTTTATGCTATACTTTAACTCTATGGGAAAGATAAAATACTACGTGCCTGCCAGTTGCGGAATCGGCGAGATTTACACGCGCATTTGGGAGCCGAAAGGCGAGACGAGGGGCGTGTTGCTTATTTTGCACGGAATGTCGGAGTATTCGGGCAGATTCGGGTCATTCGCGGAAATGGCTACTGAGCAGGGAATTGCAGTCGGCGCGATTGATTTGGCTGGTCACGGTAAGTCGACGCAGGTTAAGGGCGATTTTGGCAAGAATGGCATTTTGAACATGGTGCGCGATGCTAAAAAGTTGCAGTTGACGATGATGGAAAAGTATCCTGATGTGCCAGTTTTTATACTCGGAAACTCGCTCGGAACTGCGCTTTGTAGGTTATTAATCTCGCGCTACGAAGGTGTCGACGGTTGCATTTTGGTGTCCACTATGAATCACATGCCATTTACAGTCACTGTGGCAAAGATTTGCAAGGTCATAGCGCTGGTTAAGGGCAAGAGATATAAGTCAAAAGTCATGCAGAACTTGGCATTTTCGCCATTTTTGCGCAAAAAAGAGCATAAAGATTCGAAGTTTCCGGAGTTTTGGGACTTGAAAACTCTACTTTACCAAATCAGGAACATAAAACTCAAAGTCGGCGACCCATTTACTCTGCAAAGTTACGCGGACATGTTTGAAAGCATCGAAAGGGCGACGAACCCCAAGTGGGCGAGTTCGATTAGCGAGGACAACAGGTTTTTGTTGCTTTCAGGCGCGGAAGACCCCGTAGGCAATTTTGGGCAATCTGTGCGCGATTTGGACGTGCAACTTCGCAAAAATGGCAATAGTAGTGTAAAATCTGTGCTGTATCCTGAATTGGCGCACGAAGTTTTGCAGGGAAAACAGTATGCTGGACCGTCGAAAGTGATCGTCGATTGGGTTGTTGAGCAGATTCGCGAGATAGGCGAAAGTGGTGCGACTAGCGAAGTCGGCGCGGTTAGCAAAGTTAATGCAGTTAGTGATGTTAATGCAGTTGGTGGTGGCAGAAAAAGTAAGGCAGGTAAGAAGGCGTAAGGGGCGAAAATGTTTTGGACGGTTTTGTGGATTGTGTTGGTGGCGATATTTGTCATAGGCAATGTGATTTCGTGGCGATATGCAGTTCAAAGATACAAGGCATTTAGTGAAAAACGCGAGGAATTGGACGCGAAAGTTGCCGAAACTAAATCGCACGCAGTCGCTTCTATGAACCTGAATGACGATTGGCGTGACGAAAAACCTGGCATGTTAAAGTCAGTTGATGAGTTGCTTGAACAACGCGAATGGGTAAAGTATGATAAAGAACGGCATAGGGAAAAAGTGCAACAAAAGCGCGAAAAACGGCAACAAGAATGGGCAGATATGGACGTGGTAGAATATTATGAAGCGAATTTGGCGAAAGGAGCAAAATGAGCAAGAAGAAGATTGGGTTAATAGTCAATCCAACTGCGGGAACTAAGAAAAAGGCTAGGGATTCGGAGGAAGTCATCCTGAAACTCGGCGAAAAGGCTCCCGAATATAAAATCGTGCATTTATCAGACGATACGTATGAATTGGCAAGTCAAAACGCAAAAAACGCAGTGGAATCTGGTGAATTGGCGGCACTAATAGTCGTTGGCGGCGATGGACTCGTGCATTTGGGCTTCAATGCAGTCGTGAATACCGATGTCCCGCTCGGAATCGTGCCTAGTGGCTCGGGCAATGATTTTGTTCGCTCACTGCACATTCCCACGAACGACATCGCGAAAGTCGTGAACGGAATCATCGCTGGATTGCGTGAGCAGGCAGTTTTGCGCGTAGATGCAGGTCATTTGCAGTCGATTGATGATAAACAACAGCCGACTGGCGCGGTCGACAAGTATTTTGCGAGCATATTGGCGACTGGTTTGGACGCAGATATTGCGATTGCAACCAACGAATCCGCAGTAAAAGGCAACTTTTTCGCATACCGTTACCACACATTCTCGCATATCGCGCGGATGTATACGTATGACATGCGCGTTTCGTTCAAAGGAGTGCCTGTTCACGAGCCGTTAAACAAGATTTGGAACGCTGAAACCGATGAAACTGCTGGCAAGGAACTAGATTACGTCATCGAAGGCGATACCACTTTCGTCTGCGTCGCGAACTCGCAATATTATGGCGGTGGCGTGAAAATTGCGCCTGACGCTGACATTACCGATGGCTATTTTCGCGTGGTTTATGCGGACAAATTATCTGCACCTTCCGCAGTTGTCGCGTTTATGAAGGCGCGATCTGGCAATCATTTACCGCACGCACACATCGGCGAATATAAAACCAACCGCGTGATTTTGGAGTCGCGCTCAGGCAATGTCCCGACTTCCATTTCCGATGGCGAAACCGCAGGTCAACTGCCATTACTCGTCACCATGGCGTCACGTGCAGTGCCAGTTTTGTTGCACCCGAAGGCATTTCAGCAGTTCGGTTAATGAGTAATGAGTAAGGAAAGGGAGTTAATAGTTAATAACGAAGAGTTAATAACTGTTGGTAGGAGTTCGCTATCGCTCACTGGGTCGCAGGGGGTCAAACGCTCAATCGCGTTTTCCTTTACGGAATTCTGAGTGGGAGTGCTTGTGAAACATTAAGTAAGAGTTTATCTTTAAAATACACAGAAATTGAGACGCTACCAATCTTAACACGCACTTGACATGAGATTTAGCCTCCTGTATAATTAAAAAGAGGTAGAGAATGAGTAAGGAACAAATAGCAGGTAAGAAAAAGTATAGGACACTTGCGGAAAGAGACCGCAATATGACTCCTGAGGAGCGAGAGGCTGCAATAAAGAGGGCACGCAATAAGATGGCGAGCGCTCTTTTATCGCTTGTATTTGAAGGAGGTGCGCTCGCAATAAACACACTCCTTTCATGTTGGATGTTGGACGAATGCCACAACGCGCTATTGAGTGAGAATATGCAGATGGCAGGTGTTTACTTTGCGATATTTGTATTAGTTGCAATCACAGTATGGCATATTTGGCGTAAGATTTCTTTTACGTGGTTTAGGGTAAGCTGCAGTCACGCAAGAATAAGAAGTTTAACAAAAGGGGCGGTTAAGTGTTCCCAAGGTACACGGAGGTAATCCCCTAGCATACTGCCCGTTTCAGGTTTCCAAATCGGTATGGCTTCCGCAGCCGCTTCTGCTGCCTGTAAATCTGGGTCAACTGGCATTTATAAATCCTTTCACTTGCTCCATGCTTCTTTGAAGTTCACTGACTGCCTTAGCCATGTCTTTCATCCAAAGGTCTTGTTCTTTGCTGACAGCCTTTGGTCGTTTAATCTGCATTGCATCCATGTATATAATTGTACTAAACAGTAAAATATAAGTTGGTTAAAAGATAAATATGTGCTTGTGAATAGGTGTTTTGCAGAATGCAACCACTCCATATTCCGAAAAACTGGAATAAGGACAGAATATTTTGTAACAATTGTAACATTTGGACGAAAATGGCAAAAGTACTTGACATGGAAGTTTGAAGAGAGTAGAATTGTAGGTGTGGAGGATGAGGAATATGCTTAGTTTAGGAGAAGTTACAGGGTTGTATATTGCAGGTAAGTTGCAGTCGTTTGGTAATGCAGTGCCTGAAACGTCATGCGACGATTTGGAGGACGCGAAGCGCATTGTGCGAGAGAGCATAGAAAATATCGGCGTAGGAATGTTTTTGCCTGCTACGGTAGATTATAGTACTATGTTTAACAACAAACCGTGCGAAGTGTGGAAAGAAACAGACGAATTCGGTACTACTTTTTACTATGACGATATTGGACGATTTCATAGAGATGACGGAATGCCTGCTGTGATATATGCAGACGGACGCGAAATGTATTATAAGCATGGTGCGTTACATCCTCGCCCAACCGTAAATAAGAAGAAGTGGTTTAAGAAAAAATTAACTGTTTAGTATACTTAATGTATGCCAAACGACTATGGAATTAAGATAGAAATTACGAGCGAAGTGGAAAACGCTATCGCTCAAATGAAGCAACTCCAAGACGCCATTAAACAAGTTCAAGATTTAAGCGGAACGAATGCAGGTAAAGCATTCAAGGAAGCACGACAAGTCATTATGAATAAACACATGCAAAAGAGACAACAAGTGAGGCGACATCTTATCATTTAACTACACGTTTTACCGTTTTACTACACATTTTACACTTTTAACTACACATTTTACCGTTTTACTACACACTTTACACTTTAACTACACGTTTTACCAAAAACTTCTGCACCAACCCGTCAAAACGTGCGGATGGTTCAGTTGATGTTATGTCATACTTACCGCGTGAAGTGCTTAAGTTCTGCTTGTTGGCGTTTTGCAGGTAAACTTTAAGTTTATCGGCGACTGCATCCGCGCTTGAAATGAGTTTTACTGGCGAATTTGCGTTATGCAAGTTGATTGTGCGGCCGATTACGGCTGAAAGCATTGGGTAATGAGTGCAACCTAGTATTAAAGTGTCGATTCCTGATTCGCCGAGGTCAGATAAGTATTTCGTGGCAATTTGTTCAGTTTCTGCGCCTTCGGTTTTGCCTTCTTCGACTAATCGCACGAATTCAGGGCATTTTTGCTGAAAAACTTCAATTCGCGGCGTATTTGTAAGTGCGTCCGCATAAACGCCTGAGGAAATCGTAGTGTCTGTGCCGATTACGCCGATTTTGCCGTTGCGCGTTTCCAAAATTGCCTTCTGAACTGTCGGTTTTATGACTTCGAACACTTTTATGCCGCGCTCCGTTTCGTATCGTTCGAGTGCGTCATAATAAACAGCGACTGAAGCGGTGTTGCATGCAATTACGATTGCCTTAATGTCGCGCACAAGTAGGGAATCCATAATATCGAGCGAATATTTTCGGACGTCAGATATGGGTTTCGTGCCATATGGAGTGTGTTTTTCGTCGCCAATGTAAAATATGTTCTCAGCAGGCATTTCTTTGGCAATCGCGTTCAAAACACTAAGTCCGCCTGCACCCGAATCGAATACGCCGATTGCACGTTCGTCACTTATTTGCCTGCTCAACTATCTGTTTTCCTCAGTCCAACCTTCCCTAACCGTGAGAGAGTTTTCGCTATACGCAAGCGCGCCGTCGGGGACATTTTCGCGCACCACCGAACCTGCGCCGGTGTAGACATTATCGCCCACTTCAACAGGCGCAACGAAGATTGTGTTCGAGCCAATTCTAGCATTTGAGCCGACGCGAGTTTTGTGTTTGTGCACGCCATCGTAGTTCGCGATTATGCTTCCACAGCCGAAATTCGTGCCCTCGCCGATTTCCGCATCGCCTGCATATGACAAGTGTGGGATTTTTGACCTCGCACCGAGACTTAACGCCTTCGTCTCGGTGTACGCGCCGATTTTTGAACTTTCGCCCATTTTTGTGCCTGCTCGGATGTATGAAAACGGTCCGACAGTGGCATTTTCGCCGATTTCCGCACCCGTCACGTCGCTCGACAAAACAGTGGCATTTTTATGTACGACTACGTCTCTGAGCACGGTATTTGGTCCGATTTCCGCGCCTTCTTCAATCACACAGTCGCCAATTAAATGCGTATTTGCATGAATTACGGCGTTCACGGCAATCTGCACCTCAGAATCAATCCACACAGTTTCGGGGTCCTGAATGCTGACACCATTTAACATGTGCTTGTGACAAATGCGTGTGTTAAAAACCTTCGCCTGAGCAGCAAGTTGTATGAAATCGTTAGCGCCTTCTAGGCTTTCGTAATCGCGCTCGACTAACGCTTCAATTCTGATGCGTTTTTCGTCAGGCACATGGTTCGCGAACAGTGTGTGTGCGTCATTTGCGTATAAAACTCGCTCTGCATTCATCGCGGAAAGCACGTCTGTGATGTATATTTCGCCCTTTTTGTTGTCACTTTTCACTTGCTTGATGAAATCGCGGAAGGCAACGAAGTCGAACGCATAAACCGAAACGTTAATCTCATTCACTGTGCGTTCGGCATCATTTGCGTCCAATTCCTCGACAATCTTTACAAATTCGCCCTCTGAGTTGCGGATTATGCGCCCATAACCTGCTGGGTTTTTGACTACTGTGGTTAAAAAAGTCGCGGAATTGTTGTGCGCTGTATGCATATCTAACAGTTTGCTAAGTGTTTCGGGCTTCAAAAGTGGCGTGTCAGCAGTAATAACGACGAAAGTTCCATCGCTAAATCCTGCGTCCATGAGCGATTGTCCAGCCAAATCTGCCGCCCTGCCTGTGCCATTAATCTCGTCCTGAACTGTAATTACTTGCGAATCGCATACAGAAAGTGCTTCTGCGGCGACGTCTTCCTTCTTATACCGGACGACAGTGGTCAAAAAGTCGGGATTTTGACTACGCACCGTTTCCGTCACTCGCTTGAGCATAGATTTATGCGCGATTTGTTGCAAAACCTTCGGCTTTTCGCTTTTCATCCTACTGCCTGATCCTGCCGCCAAAATCGCGAACGCTAACTTATCTTTCATTCATCACCTAAAAATTGCCTGCTCCGCCTCCAGGACTCGAACCTAGACTAAAGGTACCAAAAACCCTCGTGCTGCCAATTACACCAAGGCGGAATGTGTCTTACATATTTAAGTTTACACGAATTGCGAGTAAAGTGCAAACGAGGTTTCACTCCCCGCTTTGTAACATATTTTTTTGCCATCTGAGCACCTTTTTTGCCCTGAACTTCCAAAACAACTTCGCATTCGCTCATACTTCACCTCAGAATTCCGCACTACTCCACCTCAGAACCAAGTACAACTCCCACTCAGAACCCCACACTCCGATGCGGGGTCTTGAAAGGAGAATGCGAATGAGCATTCGACCCTATTGCGTAGCAATGCAATTAAATCGCGTTCGCCTGACGGCACATACTCTATTTTAAGATTCCGCATCACGCTACACTTCGTTTCGCGGTGCGGAATTCAGAATAGAAGTACTGCGTGGCGTTAAGAGTACTGCTCGTTACGTACGAATCGGAGTTCGCTTCGCTCACGCTTTTACCCGCGCAACTTTTCAAAACAACTTCGCTTACGCTCGTTCTTTTGAAAGTTGCGCTTAGGCTTGGCTGCGTCTTGCCAAGCCACTCTGTTGCAGAGTAACTCTTAAACAAAAAGTAACTTCACAGCAGAGGCTTGGATTTTTCATACTGAAAAATCCAAGCAATGCTCAAGTCATCGGGCACAAGGCGATAGCCGACTTTTAAGGCATTTCATGTAAACAGCCAAATTCTGACACTCAAATCGGAAGCATGCTAAAATAGTACTATCGGTAGCCCCCACGCCTATGGGCTAGAATCGTAAGATTCGGTTTACGCGCAATTTTGGAGGTTCAGTTTAAGTCCTCCGACCTCGTAAGAGGTTGGGAGGGCTCTTTTTTTGTTCTCTATTTTCCGCTATTGTTTAACGTTTCCATTTAATGATACAATTTTAACTGTGCGCCTTACGTGCGCATAAACGAGGATATATTAGTGGTGGAATATATGAAGCAGTAAAGAGAGGGTTGCGAATGAGTAAAGAGCCGAAAACTATACCAGAAATGGTGGAGATGCTGCGAGAGCGTGGCTTAAAGAATAAAACAGACGTAGATGTTGCAAAGTACCTGTACGAAATAAACTATTACCGTTTTTCAGGGTATGCAAGATATTATCAAGTCGACCCATTGAGTGGCAACAATACGTTTTATAAAAATGCCGACATTGCAACCATTATAAAACTTATTAAATTAGACAAAGAGTTACGTCGTATAATATTTGAGGGAATACAGATTTTCGAGATTGCATTTAGAGCAAGTTTGGCTTACCAATTTGTACATACTTTTGGGGATTACGGATATTTGAATTTAGATACTTATTTACCCTCTGGCAGTAAAGCAAAACATAAAATATCGTCCTCATATAGATTACTCAATAGAATCTACTCCCAAATTGAACGTTCAGATGAACCATGCATGTTGCACTTTAAAAACAAAAACGAAAGAGTTCCAGTTTATGCGGCAGTCGAAATACTTACATTTGACACAATAGTGACCATGTATGAATACTGCAATAATTTTAATTGCAAAAAGGACATCACCGACTCTTTTGACATAAACGATAGCGACAATCAATCTACTGAAGCGCGTAAAATATTCGGTAGTAACGACCGATTTATCGCAACACTTAAGGTGTTTTCTATCCTGCGAAATCTCTGTGCACATCATTCAAGAATATGGAATAGGCTTATGAAAACATCCCCTTCACTCTCAAGAGGTGTAATCGAAAAGTATTTTCCGCACGACAATAACGGAGAGAGTAATTTTCCAAGCGAAAACAGTGTTATTCGCATAATATGCCTCTTGGCTATGGTGGTTGACGAGATTGAAGGAAATAGCCTTTACTCAGAGCATATTTTTGCATTAATTGACAGCAATAAAGCATTCAAAAATGGACTATACAGTCCCACACGCGGAAAAGTTGGATGGAATGGCAGTCGCACAAGCAGGGAAAAGAATAAAAAACGTAACAATCGTAACAATTGATTTTGAGGTATTGACATATGTTCTGAAGCCATGCTATAATTATATTGTACAGTCGTCACCGGCTTAGTCATGTAGGGATTTCTTTACGTGAATGCTCATTACGGAGACGCGCAGTCTCTAATTCCGTACGGTTGTTAGAGATTTACTCCCCTAGCCCCACAAGGGCTAGGGGTTATAATTTTTAAGGCACTATTCGCCTGTAACAACTGTTAAACAATCAAATGTTAAACAATCAAAATCGGAAGCATGCTAAAATAGTACTATCGGTAGCCCCCACGCCTATGGGCTAGAATCGTAAGATTCGAGTTTAAGCGCAATTTTGGGGGTTCAGTTTAAGTCCTCCGACCTCGTAAGAGGTTGGGAGGGCTCTTTTTTTGTTCTCTATTTTTTGCTATTGTTTAACGTTTTCATTTAATGATACAATTTTAACTGTAAAGTTTAATGCGATGATTAAGTCGCGCTAGATATTGCAAAAGAAGGTATAGTAGTGGGGTAATATATAGAGTTTGAGAGCGGACAACCGCTCTCGTGTAGAGAGGATGATTATGGCTAAAGAGAAAGAGTCTAAATCAGAAAACGCGAGCAGAGGAATTGTGTATATATTCACGAATCCATGCTTGGACGGATGGGTTAAAATAGGTATGACGGATAAAAACGACATTAAAGACCGCATAGAGGAGCTTAATAGCCCCGCAAACATGCCGTTATGTTTTAGGTCGTATGCAACATATAAAGTGAAAAACCCAAAAGAGGTTGAAGGATACATACATGATATCATTGATGCAGTTGATGATAAACTACATGCTGTTGAGACCAATCCGAATAGTGGTAGAGAGCGGAAAAGGGAATTTTTCCAAATGTCGGCAGAAAAGGCATACACTGTCCTTGATAGAATTGCAAAATTGCGAGGAGACTCTGACAAGCTAGAGGTAGTTGAACCAACCGACGAAGAGCTTAAAGAGCAACAAACGCAAAGGTCAACTAGGAAAAACTTCTCGTTTGCTAATTTGGGAATTCCCATTGGCGCAAAGTTAACTTTCCTGTACGACGACAAAACAACATGTAAGGTTTTAGATGGTACAAATCACGTTACGTACAGCAATGAACCAACGACCTTATCTGCGATAGCAGGGATTTTGTTGCAAAAAAAATGGAAAAAGTCGAAAAAGCCTTCAGTGCAGGGCTCTCTTTATTGGAAATACGAAGATGAGACTATAAGTGATAGGCGAGAAAGACTCGAGTCCGAAAAAACATACGACAATGATTGATTATAGGATTTGTCGTAATTCTGTGCAGTTAGAATTGTGCTAGTATGTAGTCGTAACGGTATAGCCTAGATTGTTATCGCTATTGCCAAAGACGTTTACTTTAAGCCAATCATGGAGCGCTACAACACCGCTCGTTTTGGGCGGATTGGCACTGTGATAACCGAGCAACAGTTTACGATTATTCCAATTTACGTTAGTAAATATATTGCTCATATTCTCGGCAGGTGCAGTGAATACCCCTCCTGACTGCAAACTAGGGTCACTCCATACTATATCATTTGTCATCTTTGCTGTGCCGCCAGCAAATCCGCTAAACATGGATTCTGCACTGGCTACCCCCTTGACGGAGAAGCGCATAACTGGAATGGCTATCTGCGTAGCATTCGTAGCGTTATAGGCAAAGTTCGCAAACATATATGGAGACGCACCAGTAGGCACGCTCTCCACCGAAATCCTCGTCGCGTTCGTTGCACCTTCGCCAAAGCCTGCGAACATATAACTTGCGTCACTTGTTCCAACTTCATAAACCTTAGGCAAGGTAACTGACGTAGCACTCGTTGCGCCTTTTCCAAAGTTCTCAAACATGTGCGACATGTTTGAAGTACCCCAGGAACTTTTAGTCTTGAATTCAGGCAAAGTAACATTTTTTACACTCGTTGCATCTTTAGCAAAATTGGCAAACATGTAAGACAAGTTCGCTGACCCGGATTCTGTCCACGAAGCTGGAATATTGATTGGCGAAATCTCCGTTGCACTTGTTGCTCCTTCGCCAAAGCCATCAAACATATGTGACATTGTCGCTGTTCTGTAAGCAAAACTGTTGCTGGCGTCGTTAGTGATTGGGAACTCTGGTATAGTAACTTTTGTTACGCGTGTAGCACCTTTTGCGAAGTTTGCAAACATGTAACTTGTGTCAGTGGCTACTGTGCCAAAATTAATAACTTGTACCTTAGTGCCGCTTACCGAGAAGAAACGTGGAAATTCTGGCAGTGTTATGCTTGTGGCGTTCTTTGCGTTTTGCCCAAAGCCATCAAACATATGCGAAAAGTTGTGCTCTGGAATGCGCATTCGTTCAGGATAATACCACCAGTTAGTACTGTCGCGGATTCCTCCCCCAGACTCCTCAGGAGCACCTAGTAACGATGGAAATTCTGGTATGCTTATAGTGCCTTTTGTTGAGTTCTTTCCATAATCTTGAAATACCCCAGTTAGGTTGAGAGCCTTGTCCCAATTACGAGTTTTATCTGCAAAACCAGTTAATGTAGGTGCTTGTTGCAGATTATAAAACAGATATTGTGAATTAGCGTTTACTCTAACTCCTGCGTCCTCACCAATTAGAACTTTTGTTTTGTCTGCAGACACGCATGCCATAACTTGTTTCTTTTTGCTTGCTCCTACGTCTATTGGACTTCCTGAATATGGAGATTTACAAGTTGTTGGTTTATGATTGTCAAACACTAAACTGCTGACTTTGCTTCTTTGAACTCCGTCCAAACCTAACAACAATACAGGCTCTTTACCTTCTGGCTTCAGAGTATCTGTTCCTACTGGATATGTTTTGTTGAGTAGTGTGCACTGATTGTTTTTGCAGTTATTTGGCACAATCAAAGTTGCCTTGCTTTGTGTTTTGTTAGGCTTTATCATTACGTTTTTGTAAAGTTTCTGCATGAATTGCGCCATAGAACCACGGTTTACGTTGTTTTGTGGATTGAAGTTGCCGTTTTTATCTAATACTGTGATGTTGTTCTTTGCTAGCCACGCGATTGCCTTTTGACGAGCAGGATTGTTCTTTACTTTTTTTATGTCCTTTACCTTTGCAAGGTCTGCCTTACTTGGTGTATATGCAGGGCTTCCTGCTGTTTTATACATAAACTCCGCCATTGCGCCTCTGTTTACTGGATTTTGTGGGTTAAACTTTCCATTGTCTAATACAGTGATTCCTTCACTTGCTAGCCATTTTATATCTGCTTGTCTTCCAGGTTGAGTTAAGTTACTAATATCAGTCGGATTAACTTCTGTTTTACTTGTCTTTACAGATGCTGATAATTTATGCAGGAACTGTGCCATTGCGCCTCTGTTTACTACTCCACTTGGATTGTATACGTTTTTACCATCTACACCTGTTGTAATTCCATATTGATACATCCACCTGATTGAACTCTTTCGTTCTTTTGTTACTTTCCCTAAGTCAGTAAACTTGTTTTTGTAATCTTTCTTTGCTACTGTCAACGAAGTCTTAAAAGTGACTGTTTCGCTAATCGTTTGATTGGGATAGTCTGGATAGCGACCTGCATATATAGTAAGAGTATAAACAGAGGGCTTAAGATTATAGGCATTACCAGATTCGTCCACCTTGTACACTTTGCCACTTGCATCAACTAATTTCATTTTATGTTCCCAAATCCGCCAATCCCCATATCTATACCCTTGATTAATCGATGTTGCACTGGCGCTAAGAGCCGACCCTCCTGTAAGTCCTGCATATATAGAATAAAAGTACGGTGCAACGTTTAACGTGCCGTCAATATAATCGCCCGCAGGTGGAGTATCCGCTCTCGCCTCACTCGCGCCAAATACTCCAACAACTCCTATAACTCCAATAAAAAGAGCAAGACCTAGTGTCTTTAATCCCCATAACTTACGTTTCATAGTAAATCCTTTCGTTTTATATATTCCACCCAAATATATCTACTCGCGCTATAGCGATGTTTCGCCTGCGCCCTTCCTCGTACGGTGTTCCGTACACTACTATGCTGGATGTACTTCAAACTCTGCCATTAGTTCACGTAACGACACGCAACTTGACGGGTCTGCATCCATTTCCGCGAGGTCTTCCTCAAACCTCGCCATAGTTTCAGGTGGCAAGATTACACCAGTTGGTGTGATAATCTCATCACCATCGATTCTACTGTGCTTTACTTCCACTATTTAATATTACTACAAAACTATATCAAAAGTCAAGCGACGAAACAATTGGGAATTGTTACCATAAATTGCGTTGTTTATCATCTTTAACCTCCACTACAGGCTAACAGCAAACGACCATGTGCTCAGTTCGTCACTTTCCCAATTATTAACTATTAACTGGCGCGTTGCGATTAATTATTAACTAACCTCCTTATTCATTACTCCTTACTCCTTACTCATTACTCATTACTCATTACTCATTACTCCTTACTCATTACTCCTTACTCATTACTCATTACTCATTACTCATTACTCATTACTCCTTACTCATTACTCATTACCCATTACTCATTATTAACTAACCACCTTACTCATTATCAAAAAAGGTGTATACTATATGTATGCAAGAAAATAAGCGGTTTTTGGATCCATGGCGATATAAATATGCGGACAGGTCGCATTCGCTGGTGGCGAGTGAGATTCGCGCACTTTTTGAGGCGTCGAACAGACCTGAGGTAATTTCGTTGGCGGGCGGAATGCCACATTTGAGAAGCATGCCGTTTAAGGCGATTTCGGAAGTGCTTGCGGACGTCATAGTTGAAAAGGGCGAGATGATGTGGCAATATGGCAGTGCGCAGGGCAATCAGCGACTTCGCGAGTTGGTGCTTGATATTTCCGCACTTGAAGGCGTTACTGCGACTCCTGATAACGTCGTAATTACATCGGGTTCACAGCAGGCACTCGATTATATTACGCGCATTTTCATCAATCCAGGCGACGTAATTCTCGCAGAAGCGCCGAATTATGTGGGCGCACTTGGTGTTTTCCGCTCGTTTCAAGCCGAAGTTGCGAATGTTGCGATTGACGATTTGGGGCTTGTGCCTGATAAGTTTGAGAAGCAGTTGAAGCGGTTGGATCAGATTGGCAAACGCGTGAAGTTCCTATACACTGTGCCTAATTTTCATAATCCATCTGGTGTTACGCTTGCCGATGAGCGCAGACCCAAGGTTTTGGAGATTTGCAAGAAGTATGAAGTGCTGATAGTTGAAGATAATCCATACGGACTGCTGTCGTTTGATGGCGATATTCATCCGTCACTATATTCGTACGATTATGACGCCGAACTTGGTTACGCGCCAAACGTCGTGTATTTGGGGTCGTTTTCCAAGATTATGGCACCAGGGTTTCGCGTTGGTTGGTCTGTCGTGCCGAAGGGAATTAAGGAAAAGTTGGTTCTGAGTTCGGAATCTGCGATATTGTGCCCAAGCAGTGCGTCGCAAATGACTTTGGTCGCATATTTGGAAAACTTCGATTGGAAAAAGCAGATTGAAACTTACCGTAGCATCTACAAAGAGCGTCACGATGCTATGGTCGAAGCGATTCGCAAATACTTGCCATACTGCGATTTTCACGACCCGAGCGGTGGATTTTATATTTGGCTCAAAGTTCCGGAGCACATTAACACCAAGCACATTCAGGCAGAATGCATCGAAGCGGGCGTCGCATACGTTCCAGGTCGCGGATTTTTTGCAACTGGCGAAGGTGACGATTACATGCGCTTAAGTTTCTGCTTCCCAACTCCTGCTCACATCGCCGAAGGCGTCCGCAGGTTGTCGACAGTATTAGATAAGTATGTAGAATAGTCGACGATACCGCAAGATTCGTGAGTGTACCTTGTCATGCCGCATCACATTCACTTTTACTTTCGCTCATGCTCCACCTCAGAATTCCGCACAACTCCCACTCAGAATTCCGCACGTAGATGCGGAATCTTAAAACATCCAGTGAGCGCATGCGAACACCATTAAATGCATTCGCTATCGCTGATACTCCACCTCAGAACCCCGCACTCCGATGCGGGGTCTTAAAATAAAGTATTGCGTAGCAATGCGATTAATCGAATTCGCCTAGCGGCTCATGCTTTATTCTAAGATTCCGCATCACGCTGCACTTCGTTTCGCGGTGCGGAATTCAGAATAGAAGTACTGCGTGGCATTAAGAGTACTCCTCGCTAATCACAGATCCCGCATCGCTTCGCTTGCGGGATGACAAGGTACTTCTTGCTACGTACGAATCGGAGTTCACACGCTACGCGTGCTCACACTCTTATTCGCGCAACACACAAACCAACTTCGCTGCGCTTGTTGTTGTGTATGTTGCGCTAAGGCTTGGCTTGGCTACGCCAAGCCAAGCCACTGTTAAGCAAAGTAACTGTTAAACAATATGTAACTTCACTGCAGAGGCT
>JAISFQ010000077.1 GCA_031263495.1 Candidatus Nutricula glyptotermitis | reverse complement strand
GGAGGAGGAAAATGCGATTGAGCATTTGACCCAGCGATTGAGCATTTGACCCAGCGAAGGAAAATGCGATTGAGCATTTGACCCCATTTGACCTCATTCGACCCTATTGCGTAGCAATGCGATTAAAGGCATTCGCCTCTGGCTCATGCTTTAATTAAGATTCCAGAGGGTCGGACGCTCCTCGCGTCCTCCTTCACAGAATTCAGAAATGAAGTACTGCGCGGCATTAAGAGTACTCCTCGCTACGTACGAATCGGAGTTTGCTTTCGCTCACACTTTTACTCCGCAACACACAAAACAACTTCGTTTGCGCTTGTTGTTGTGTATGTTGCGCTAAGGCTTGTCTTGGCTACGCCAAGCCAAGCCACTCTGCTGCAGAGTAACTCTTAAACAAAAAGTAACTTCACAGCAGAGGCTTGGATTTTTCAGAATGAAAAATCCAAGCAATGCGCAAGTCAGCGGGCACGAGGCGATAGCCGAAGTGTACGCTGACGTCAGCGCTATAAAAGCGTGAGCCGTTAGGCGAACTCCGAATCAAACGCGTTGCATGAAATGCGACGCAATCAGAGCATGAGCGAAAGTGAATTCCTTTTCCCAATTATTCGTTATTAACTATTAACTAACCGAATTACTCATCGTCACTCCCCGCATTCCACGACGCAACCAATGCTACTCTCCACGCGTTCACGTCCTTTGGGTCAGTGCGGGAATCGTAAACAATTTCGCCGTCTTGAATTTTCGCTGCTGCATGGCGTTTAATGCCGTTTGTTACGTAATCAATTACAGCCCACTCGCCATCGAATTTTACGGCAGGATGGGGTTCGTTCAGAGCGCGTAAATCTTTGCCGATAAACTTTGGGCGGTGCTCAGGCACAGCAGAAATTGCGTCTTGCAATGTAGAAACTCCTGTTAAAACGAGCAGTCCGGAGTAACCAGCGGCGACTGCGCCTGCAAGATCAGTTTCCAATCTATCGCCTATTACAAGCGGATTTTTTGCATTCACGCGCGCGCTCGCAGACTTATACATCGCAGGCGAAGGCTTTGCGTCATCAAGCGCTTTTACGCCACTCGCCAACTCAACGGAACGCACAAGTGAGCCATTTCCAGGCGCAAAACCGCGCTCTTGCGGAAGCGACATGTCCATATTCGTCGCGATAAATAACGCACCATTTTCCACGGCATACGCGCATTCCGCAAGCCTAGCCCAGTTGATGTCGGGATCGTAACCCTGAATAACTGCCTGTGGTGCGTCATCTGCGGAAAATACTGGTTCGTAACCTTCATCTTTGAGCGCAATTTCAAGCGCGTTCGTGCCAATGCATAGCACTTTTGCAGGCGGTTTTATGTGCTGCTTTAATAGTGCAACACCGATTTGCGCAGCGGTCATAACTTCTGATGCGTTAGTTGGAACGCCAAATCCTGCCAACTTTTCCGCAACTGCTTCAGGTGTACGCGACGCATTATTCGTCACAAACACAGTTTTCATGCCATTTGAGCGCGCAATGTTCACGTTCTCAGGCGCAAACTTAATCGACTCGTTGCCCTTATACATCACACCGTCCAAGTCAATCAGTGCCAAATCATACACCTCTGACAACGGCTTGTCGCTCGCTAAAAGCCCTTCATTTACCATAAGTACCTTTCCTTTCGTTAGTTAATAATTAGTAACTTTAAATTAATAATTAATAGTTAATAATTAATAATGAGATTCGGAATTCAAGCACATAGCGCGCTCATACGCTTAATGTGTGTGCTTTGCGCACTCCGCTTCCCAATTATTAATTATTAATTTTTTAATTATTAATTACTTAAGCGTTACATCTACTATCTGCCCAGTCAAGTCTGAAACCAGCGTCTTCAAAGTTACAAGTGCGACACTTTTTGGATCCAAAAGCGTTTCTGGCGGTTCATCGCCGAATGCGCGAG
Organism: Candidatus Nutricula glyptotermitis; assembly: GCA_031263495.1. GTDB lineage: Bacteria > Actinomycetota > Actinomycetes > Actinomycetales > Bifidobacteriaceae > Nutricula > Nutricula glyptotermitis. The sequence continues at coordinate 4,397 of JAISFQ010000077.1, read as the reverse complement.
TGCGCAGTGGAGTCGCTGTGCGTTGTGGATTAATGCAGTTCACACGTATATTATCGTCCGCCCACTCATCCGCCAGTGCCTGTGTCAAATTGACCACGCCCGCTTTGGTCGCAGAATATGCCGCATAATTCGCACGCCCACGCGTATATGAACTCGACGTAAACAAAATGAGTGCACCGTTGGATTCTGCGAGATATGGGTACGCGATTGCCGCAGTTTGCAGTGGTCCTAACAGGTTAATGTCGACTGTTTGCTTGATCGAATCGAGCCCTAAGTCTGCAAGCCTGTCGAAACTCAAAATGCCTGCTGTAATGATTATAGCGTCAATTTTTGTGCCTACACTTTTTAGTGCTTTTTTGACCGTACGCGCATCGGAAATGTCAGTTCCCGTCACTGTGCGCGAAAAAATATGCACATTTGCACCATAACTTTCCGCCAATTCGGCAGTTTCGAGCCCGATTCCATACGTTCCGCCAAGCACGACTATGTTTTTGCCTTCCAAATGTTCACGCAGTTTTTTATCTACGGCAACGCTTAACTCTTGGTCAAAAGATTCGGTTCTGAGCTGGAATAACTTGTCAGCAATTTGAATGTCGAGTGGTTCGGTAATCTTCATGTTCTCGTCCGTTCCATCGACGACTTTTATCTTGACTTCGGGCGTATATTCGAACACTACGCGGCAATCGTCGGTCGCCTTAAAGTTGGGGTCGCGAAGCCCAAGTTCGTAGGCTTTTGTAATCGTCGACAATAAAAATGCTTGCGGTGTTTGACCGCGCCTTAATGCATCGCGAGTAGGCATTCTTGTAATGATTTCGTCCTTATCGACGCCGACAATCGTGTCCGCAGATTTTATGCATACGTCGACTGCTTCGTACTCATCAAGCGTATTTATGCACCTCATGACTATGTTTTCATCCACAAACGGTCGTACAGCGTCATGAATCACGACTTTTACTTCCTCGCCCACAAACCTATTGTTCAGTGCCTTAATCGCATTATACGCAGAATCGTTTCTAGTTGCTCCGCCCTTAATAATCTGCTCAACTTTACATATTCCCTGCTCATTCAGCAATTCGCGAAACTCATCAATCACTGTCTCGTTCATCACGACCATAATTTCATCGACAGCGTCAATACTCTGCAATGCTTCAAGCGTATGTATGATTATCGGCTTGCCAGCGATTCGAATCATCTGTTTGGGCACGTCAGAGCCAACTCTCTCGCCTATGCCTCCCGCCAATACTACTGCTATTGTTTTCACATTGTTAAGTGTAGCATTAAAGAAGTTCGCGTGTTTGCACGTGTTTTCAGCAAACTCTCAGCAAACTTTCAGTTACCTTTAAGATTCGCGTAGTAATGTAGTTACTGCAATTGATATTAGTGAAAGGATATTATGTTTAAGAATATGATTAAGCGCGCATGGTTGTCGATTAGCAGGAAACCGTCGAGGACCGTAATATTGGCGCTGATAATGTTCGTGATGGCGAATGCGGTGCTTGCGGGAATAACGATTCGCAGTGCGAGCAGTGCAAGTGTGGAATATGCGAAGAGTAGTCTGGGAGGCACTGTATATTTACAGGCGGACATTACCCAGTTGCGCGAAAATATGCAACAGCGCGAAGAAAGTGGCGAGATCGATAGAGGTGCACGCGTCGGTTTTACGCGCCCAGGTGTGACTGCCGATGTTGCAAATGACATTGCTGACAGCGATTATGTGAAAGATTACACATATGGCATCGAAAGTAGTGCGAACGCGGATGGCTTTGAGTTGGTCGAAAATGATGAAACGAAAATGCGTGCCGAGTTTGAACAAATGCGTGGACAGGGAAACTTTGGTCCAAATGGCGGAGCAGGCGGTGGCAGCGAAACTGACTCTGATAGTGCAGAATCTGATTCTGCTGAAGCGACCCAATCGTTCTCATTTGGTGGCGATACTGCGATAAATGGCATAAATTCGTATGCATTCATAGATGGAGTCAAAAATGGCACGATGACTATTGCTGATGGCGAATATTTTGATGAAACAACTGATGATTCGGTGATGATCTCCGAAGATTTGCGCATATTGAACTCGCTCAAAGTAGGCGATACTATTAAACTTAAGAAATCGGACGATTCCGGCACAGTTTCGCTTAAAATAATTGGCGTATATGACACAACAGATGACAATTCGCTATCAAACACGCTTTACATGAATGTTGCGACGGCAGCGAAGTTTTTATCAACCGAGAGTTACAATGACGGCAAGTATAACGTCGACAATGTGCAATATTTCTTGACAAACGCCGAGTATGCGGATACTTTTATCGACGAAGCGAAAGCGAAACATCCAGAACTTGCGGAGAACAATCTTACGCTCTCAACTGACACTTCTGCGTATGAACAGATGGTCGGACCGATTGAAAGCGTCGGCAGTTTTGCGACTACTATCTTGCTGATTGTGATTATTGCGAGCATTTTGATCATCGCGCTCATGGTGACTATAAACATAAAGGACAGGCGTTATGAGATGGGCGTTTTACTGTCCTTAGGTGCTAAAAAGTTGAACATTATCGGGCAAGTGCTGGTCGAATTAGTGTTTGTGGCGACACTCGCATTCGTGTTGTCAATAGGCACAAGTTCGTTTTTGGCGCAGGCAGTCGGAAGCACGTTGCTTGACACGCAGATTGCAAATAGCACACAGCAGAGCGAACAGAACTTCGGCAGACCAGGAACTGCTCCTGGTGGCGGAGGACCTGATGGTGGCGTGACTAGTGGCGGAGGTTTTGGTGGGGGAATGCAAAGTTTCACTGCTGGAAACAGTAACAGTAACGCAGAAGCAATTGACAGCATAGATATTAGCGCAAGTCCTGCTGATTATGCGATTTTGTTTGCACTAGGCTACGGCGTATTGATTATCGCGCTGATTTTGCCGACGATTAATATCATACGGTTTGAGCCGAAAACGATTTTGACAGGAAAGGAGTAGAAATGACTACAAACATATTAGAAGTTACAGATTTATTGCACACATATAAGGACGGCGGCGAGGCAGTCAAGGTGCTGAAAGGCGTAAATGCTACGTTTGAGAGTGGGAATATGTATGCGATCGTGGGAGAAAGTGGTAGCGGAAAAACGACGCTGATTTCGCTAATTGCCGCACTTGACAAGATACAAAGTGGCGATATTACGTTCGATGGCAAGAGCATCAAAGAGATTGGCGAAAATGAGTTCAGACTGAAATACGTCAACATTGTGTTCCAGAGTTTTAACCTGATTCGTTACATGACTGCGCGTGAAAATGTCGAGATAGCACTTGATTTTGCAGGCAAAAGTGATGGCGAAAAAGATACTGCGTACTGCCTTTTGGAGCGCGTTGGCATCAATCGCTCAGAATCCGATCGCCTAGTTCAAAAACTGTCAGGCGGACAGCAACAACGCGTAGCAATTGCGCGCGCGATGGCAGGTGACGTGCCGATTGTAGTCGCCGATGAACCGACTGGCAACTTGGACGAAAACACCGAGATGAAAATACTTGCACTGTTCAAAAAACTTGCAGATGCTGGCAAGATTGTAATCATCGTCACGCACTCAAAGAAAGTCGCAAGGCACGCAAACGCGATAGTGAAGCGCATGGAGCGGGGGCTGTTGGAGTAAGCGGAAACGGGATTTGTGATTAGCGAGAAGTACTTGCGGGATGACAGGGGAAGGCATTCGCTCTCGCTCGTACTTCACCTCAGAACCCCGCACTCCGATGCGGGGTCTTAAACAGGAGAACGCGGATGAGCGTTCGACCCTATTGCGTAGCAATGCAGTTAAAGGCATTCGCCTAACGGCTCATACTAGTTTTATGATTCCGCATCACGCTACACTTAGTTTCGCGGTGCGGAATTCAGAAATGAAGTACTGCGTGGCATTAAGAGTACTGCTCGCTACGTATGAATCGGAGTTCGCTATCGCTCACACTCCACCTCAGAACCCAGCACAACTCCCACTCAGAATTCCGTGCTGGAAAACGCGGACGGAGGAAAATGCGATTGAGCATTTGACCCAGCGAGCGAGCGTTCGACCCCGTTTGACCCTCTGGAATCTTAAAACAAAGTATTGCGTAGCAATGCAGTTAAAGGCATTCGCCTAACGGCTCATACTAGTTTTAAGATTCCGCATCACGCTACACTTCGTTTCGCGGTGCGGAATTCAGAAATGAAGTACTGCGTGGCATTAAGAGTACTGCTCGCTACGTATGAATCGGAGTTCGCTATCGCTCACACTCCACCTCAGAACCCCGCACAACTCCCACTCAGAATTCCGTGCTGGAAAACGCGGACGGAGGAAAATGCGATTGAGCATTTGACCCAGCGGATGAGCATTTGACCCCGTTTGACCCTCGCGGAATCTTGAAAGGAGAACGCGGACGA
>JAISFQ010000045.1 GCA_031263495.1 Candidatus Nutricula glyptotermitis | reverse complement strand
GATGCTGCAAAAGGCGCAGTCCAGCAGGCAATCGATACGAATGCGTTAAGTTGCTTATTGCGCGCGCATTCTGTGACAGTAGAAACGAAAACAGAAAGTGAGCAGAAAGTTAAGAGCGCGATTTACGATTATTTTCGCAAACTTGGGTACAAGTCCATGCAGTTGTTGTCGCAACTACGCCAAGAAACAGGCGCTGAACTGGACTTATTCTCTGCCAGCGACTTAGCGACCGCGCAGAACATGACCGATATTCACTCTGCATACTCAGGCGAAACCGTGAAACTTGAAGTTATAATATTGCAAGACGAAATCGACGCATTTACTGCACTTATGCACGGAGTTGGTGGTGTGGTTGCGGTAAAAGATGATGAGATTAAAGTGGTTAATTAATGAGTAAGGAGTAATGAGTAAGGAGTAATGAGTAATGAGTAATGAGTAATGAGTAATGAGTAATGAGTAATGAGTAATGAGTAATGAGTAATGAGTAATGAGTAATGAGTAATGAGTAATGAGTAATGAGTAATGAGTAATTGATTCGGAATTCGCGCTATCGCGCTCATGCTTTACCTCAGAATTCCGCACGTAGATGCGGAATCTTAATTAAAGTATTGCGTAGCAATGCAATTAAAGGAGTTCGCTTACGCTCACACTCTAACCCCGCAACACACAAAACAACTTCGCATTAGCTTGCGGAATGACAAGTGAGGCGATGCTACGCGCTGTGGAATGGCAAAACCATCACTCACTCGCCGCCACTTGCTCCTTCCTATTCGCTTCGACCACTTCTGAACTCTCGACCAATGCAGTTGCTGCGAGTTGTAGTTGTTTTGCGAATAAGCCTTGCCATTTTTCCTTAAACTCCTGAATATCAGGACCTAACCAACTAGTTGCATCCAATGTAACGCCAGCAGAAGACAAAACGTCCTTAATCTTATCAGCACTTTCAAGCATTTTCGCTGCTAATTGTTCAGTACTTGCCAAATCCATACCGTGCGTGACTGCGCGAGATTCATATGTGTACGTGTAACCGCCTGGCACGTAGAAACTTGGACTTTTTACGAGTACAGACTGCTTGGGCGGATATGGTATCGTGCCCTTCGCCTTGTTGTAATCGTCTATACTATCTTCAGTTCCATAATACCATAATTCCTGAATGTCCAAGGTGTCATGTGGTGATAAATCTATATACGAACCTGGATTTATCCAAAACCCATCAACATACTCACGCACATCTTCTTTTACGCGATTTAAGTCCACAGCGTACTTGTCCATAAACTCTTCTGGATACTCAGCACCATTTATTGCATGAACAAGCCCAACCCTATCAGACATCATTTTTGCATATACCGCATTATTAGAACCAGCCTCATTTCCTATCACTTCGATATTGTTACCATAACTTTCAGGCAGCGCGTTTATATAATTCAGCAACACATCATTCCCCTGCTCCCAATCGTGGTCATGAGTAAAAAATGCCGCATCGTCATAATAGCCATTCATTGCGTACACGTAAACGTGATCAGGGTTTTCTAAATTGTCACACAGAGTCATCATTGATACGCCTCCGTTATTTTGTATATTCGTTATATGCATCCCGTGCAACTCAGGCTCATTTTCAAGCCAATTCGCAAGTCCTTTTGCAATACCATCATCGACAAAATTAAAGTAATCTGAATTCGGATTCTCCTCAACAAGCGTATCGTAGTCAAACTTCCCTAATTCCTTAAACTTTTCATATGCATCTCCGATTGTTTTGCCATTATAGTCTGAAACCCAAAAATGCAGGTTTCCAATCCAGTCCACCAGTGGAAACAAATAGTAATCTATCTCCATTTCCTACCTCCTTTCTTACTGCAATTAGTACTACTCACTCACCGCCACCTGTTCTTTCCTGTTCATTTCGACCACTTCTGAACTCTCGACCAATGCGGTTGCTGCGAGTTGTAGTTGTTTTGCGAATAAACCTTGCCATTTTTCCTTAAACTCCTGAATATCGGGACCTAACCAACTAGTTGCATCCAATGTAACGCCAGCAGAAGACAAAACGTCCTTAATCTTATCAGCACTTTCAAGCATTTTCGCTGCTAATTGTTCAGTACTTGCCAAATCCATGCCATGCGTGACTGCGTGGGATTCGGATGTTAAAGTACTAGAAGCGTGTACTCCAGAACGTAATGCCTTTTGAATCTGCTCATCAGCATTTTTCGCAATCACTTCATCTAACCCTTTAAGCGCTCTCTCTTTTGCTTCTCTGTATGCATCCGCACCGCCATAATAACTAACTCCATAAAGATCAGATACCGATCCGATAAGTCCGAGCGAACTCAAATTCATGCGTCTTTTATCATACCCAGTAAGTTCAGACGTATACTCGCGTATATCGCCAGCCATGTTGTCCAGCTCTTTTGCGTATTTATCAATATACCACTGCGGAAATTTCATACCGTTTATTGAGTGTACAGTTCCAATTCTATCGGACATAATCTTTGCATTAACAGCATTATTCGCTCCAGAATCATAAGTAATCATTTCTATGCTATTGCCATAACTCTCTGGTATGGAGTTAACATACTCCAACATTAAGTCGTTTCCCTTTTCCCAACTTCCATCATCTACACTGTTATAATAGCCCCAATGCCCAGCATCTGCCAATACGTAAACATGATTCGGATTCTCTAAATCATCAGACAATGTTAAAGCAAGCATACCTCCAGGTTTTTGCACATTCGTAATGCTATAACTATGCAAATCGGGTTCTGCTTCCAGCCAACTAACAAGAATATCCGCTTTATCACTGTGCAAAAAGCGTTTATACTCTGTATCTGCGTATTCAGATTGGTGTTCCAATACATCTTTTAACTTCGTATATGCGTCGCCGATTGTTTTGCCGTCATATTCGTCAATAAACCAATACAGTTCCGACATCTCACTTAGCAAGTCAAATTGAGTATAATCTATCTCCATTTCCTACCTCCTTTCTTATCTACCATCTTTTCAGTAACCATAATTTACCTTCCTTTCTTTTACCATTACCTACTCCCCACCACCAGTCGCAGCGTCAATCAGTCTGCCTGTCCACTTTTCGCCCCAAACGTAAAATGCGACACCGATTAATGCGACTACACTTCCAATTCTGCCATCAAAGATTACTGCGAGTGGATTCGTGCCAAGCAAAAACCCAAGAAAAATGCCAAAAATAGGAAGCATTTTCAGAATCTTAGCAGTCTGTTTCGCGCCAGCAATCGCAATCTCACGGTCATTTTGTGCGTCAATTTCAAGTTGCAATGTGTCCAAGATTGATTGCAACAAACGCGTCGTCGGTATGCCTGACTTGCTGGAATAATTGATCGTTACGAATACCGCGAGCGAGATTTCATCAAGTTGCGCATTCTTTCGCGTGATTTTCTGACGTGCACTCTTATTAAATGGCGTAGAAACTGGCATCGCAGGCAATTTCGCATACTTTTTGAACGCTTTTTGCAAGGCAGTCAGCGTAAATGCGCTTTTCAAACTTTCTGCGCCCAAAACATCAGCAAACGCCTTTTCAATCGACGCACCAGCATTCATCTCGGCAATCACCTGCGAAATCGGCACTTTTACTAGCACCAAACTTTCATCATCTGCGCCCTGCCGAACGCTTTTTACTGCGCGTTTCAGAAACTCCAGCACTTTTTCAACCGCTTCAGCAGGCAATTCGGCGATGTAGACCAGAACGGCAATCGGCAATACAAGTTCAATAAGCATTATTTCACAAACTCCATTCTCCCGTTTCCATCATCGTGGACTGCGTATTCTGCAATCAATTTGACCTTAAAGTTGCCATAATCGTCGGTGTATGGAACGCCAATCTCGCTCAAAACACGTTTTTCGCCAATCCGCTTCATTTGCAGTATGTAATCAAGCGCACCAGCAGCCTGAATCGCGAGTGACTGCGGTGTAATATTCGCCAAAATCGCCAAAGTATCTAATCTAGCAGGCACTTTTTGCACACTATTTGCGTGAATCGTGCACATCGAGCCGCTATGTCCAGTGTTCAACGCCATAAATAACTCCTTAATTTCCTGACCTCTCACCTCGCCCAAAACGATTCTGTCAGGACGCATGCGCAGACTGGTTTTCACGAGTTCAGACAGGTAAACTTCGCCTCTGCCCTCGACGTTTTGCTTCTTTGCGGCGAGCGAAACTATGTGCGGATGAATGTCAGTCGGCAATTCCCTAACTTCTTCAATGCAAATTATGCGTTCCTTTGAACTTACAAGCGATAAAAGTGCTGCTAAAAGCGTAGTTTTGCCTGCGCCAGTCGAGCCCGAAATCAGTATGTTTTTACTTTCAGTAACCAATTTTCGCACGAACTCTATTGCATTTTCAGGAATCGTGCCCGCAGTTACCAATTCCTCAAACTTCAAGAACTTTCGGCGCGGAATACGGAAACTGAGCACGCATTTTTCCTTCGCGACTGGACTCAAAACCGCGTTAATGCGAATGCCATTGTGAGTGGTCGCGTCGGCAATCGGCATCGAATCATCAAGCCTCAAACCGACATTCGTAATCAACTTATTTGCGAGGTCACGCACACTTTCGTCAGTCGTCAATATATCATTACCGATGCGTTCGAGCCCAAAACCGCGGTCAATCCAAATCTCGTTCGCCGCGTTGACCAAAATATCAGTCACGCCATCCATGTCCGCAAGTGCCTGTAAACTGCCGATTCCATGCATTTCGGCATAAATCTTGTCGACCACTTCGCGCATGCTTTTGTTCCCCAACAACGCAACTTCGCGCACATTTTCGCGTATCAAATCACGCTGCTCAGAGACGTTATCTAGCGCGCGCAACTTGTCGCCGAGCCGTATTTTCGTCTCGTTAATTATGTTCTGCAAGTCCATTCCTGCTCACCTCGTTCAAAATCGTGTCAATGCACTTGCGATACTTCGTTTTCTTGCCAAACTGCGTCGTGACTTCGCTAAGTTGCTTCTTAATTTTCGCGTCATACTCCAAATCGAGAGTAAAATAGTCGCCGATATACGTTTTGGTTTTCGTAAGCGACATATTACCTGCGTTTTTCTTGTCATAGAGCGTCACTAACTTGATCTGCTTTTTGTTTTTCTCGCCTACTGACTGCAAGTTCCTGAGCGCACTCGCCGCGACGACTCCTTCCAAATTGCGCGCAGTCAGAATTATCAAGTTATCGAGCAATTTCGCCACTTCACTAGAACTTACAGCCAAATATTCCTTCGGCAAATCGACGAAAATGAAGTCCGCAACGAATCGTAGTGCCTTAATCACACTCACTACGCTAACTTGCCTAGCAGGCTCTGGAGAGTCAAACTGATTCGTCAAAATCGATATGCCATTTTTCACGACCAGCCTGTCTTTCAAAGCCATTGCGTCAATTTCGCCCTCGACATTGTTCAAATCTTGCCAACGCAGACCTTCTTCGCTTTCCGCACCACACAAAAAGTCAATCGGTCTTGCAACTTGCAAATCAACTACAATCGCATTAAACCCAAGTTCAGCAGCACGTTTTGCAAGGGATACAGTAAGTGAACTAGCGCCTATGCCCCCAGTCGCGCCGACGATTCCAGCAACGACGGCAAGCGACGCATTCTTATGCTGAAACACCTGCTCATCGCGCATTTTCTCAGCACCAATTCTTACAACATCTACGCTCTCAGTGCCCACACTCTTAGGCGGCACTGGCGGAAGTGGCGGTAAATTACTCATGCATTAAACTTTACAGACTTTCGGTGCACAGATGTGAAGTTGTAAATTTTCGTGCATAAGTGGGGGTGATAATGTAAATTTTGTGTTTTAGGAAAGTTAGAAATGGGGAGCGTGAGTTGTCGCTCTACCTCTCATACATCCGTTCATAATAGCCCATGTATTCGCCTGAAAGAATTTCGTTTAACCAGTTTGGGTTGTTTAAGTACCACTGGATCGTCGTTTGGATTGCCTGCTCGAATGTATGTTTGGGTTGCCAACCGAGTTCTGTTGTGATTTTTGTGTTGTCGATGGCGTAGCGTCTGTCGTGACCTGGTCTGTCTTTGACGAATTCGATTAGTGACTTGGGTTTATTGAGTGTTTGCAGGATTAAGCTGACGATATCTAAGTTCGCGATTTCGTTGTTACCGCCGATATTGTAAACGCAGCCTTGCTTGCCTTTTTCGAGAACTGCGAGTATCGCGCTGCAATGGTCTTCGACGAATAACCAGTCGCGAATCTGCTGTCCATCGCCATAAACTGGCAGTTTTTTATCATTGCAAGCGTTTGAAATCATGAGTGGAATTAACTTTTCTGGGAATTGGTAAGGTCCATAATTATTTGAGCAACGGGTTATGTTGCCGGGCAGTCCGAACGTGTGAAAATATGAGCGAACGACCAAATCTGCACTTGCTTTTGATGCAGAATATGGCGAGTTTGGGCTAAGTGGCGTGTTTTCCGTAAACCTGCCTGTCTTGCCGAGTGCACCGTAAACTTCGTCGGTCGAAACTTGCAGGAATTTGACGCCTGCGCTGTAATCGGTGGAGTATTTGTCGTTTATGTCGGTTTTCCAGTGTTTTTTCGCTGCTTCGAGAAGTGTAAGTGTGCCCAAAACGTTGGTTTTCACGAATATCTGCGGATCAACAATGCTTCTGTCGACGTGCGATTCCGCTGCAAAATTAACTACTGTATCGATGTCGTAATCTGCGAACACCTTATCTAGCAGTGTGTCGTCCAAAATGTCGCCCTTTATGAACTTATAGTTTGGACTGCAGGCGATGTCTGCAAGGTTTTTGATATTGCCTGCGTACGTCAACAAATCGTAGTTAATGACGCTAAAATCGGTGTTCTGAAGTATAAAACGCACGAAATTCGAGCCGATAAACCCTGCTCCTCCTGTTACAAGTATGTTTTTCATAATTACTGCACTCTCATGAATAAGTTTACACGGTTTCGGCGGGGGATGCAAGTTAATTTTGCAAAAGCGCAGCTAATCAGTCACTTTCCACTCGCCGATTGTCCGCGTTTTATGGTCAAATACGACGCCAATTTTGTAGATTTTGCGCGTTTCTGACGGATCTTTTTCGTACTTTGCTGCGTAACCTTTTGTCTCTATTTGCTGTAATGCATCATCGACAGTAGCATTTTTGTCAAGTTTGAATTCAAAGACATAAATTTTGTCAGGAAGTTCGATTACAGCGTCCGATGAACCGATTGACGTGTGTTCCTCGACTTTTATGCTAGAATCCGCAGCGAGCATTGAGAATATGACATAAAATATGGTCTGGTAATGCTTTTCCTCCTTATTATTCAGTAAATGCGGTATTGCTAGGTAAAATGCAGACAGTCGGTCAAAAAAGTTGTTCAGGTTTTCATCATATAAGTCGTCTATTAATTTGGTCGCACTTGCTTCATCTCGGTCTACGTCTTCAAAGAAATAGCCTGCTAGTGATTCTGCAAAACCATTTTTCACTTCGCCATTTGGGAAACCTAAATTAAACTTGCCATCGCGCACGCGCACGCTTTTTATCGTAAGGTAACCTGATTGAAAGAATAGTGGAATTATGTCCTTAGTTCCAGGTCTGTATTCTTTAATTTCACTTTCGCTCCGCACAACGTTTTCGTCAAAGTTTAATACGTCAAACTTCGTTCTCCTTATCTCGTTTAATAACATAGTCGGCGTTCCTGTTTGAAACCAGTAATCTTTGAATGTTTTGTCGTCCAGTACGTTTATCGTGCTGAATGGATTGTAAACTTTTGGTCCAGTGCCTGTGAAATCGTAACCATCATATTTATCTCTTAGTTTTGTTAACGTTTCTTCATATGTTAATGAATTTTCCTCCGCTAATTGTTCAAGTTCAGGTTTAAAGTTCGTTTCTAATTCGGACTGTGTTATGCCGCAAATTGCAGCGTATTTTTTGTCGAAGGATATATCTTTCAGTTGGTTCAGGTCGCTAAATATTGATAACTGCGAAAATCTAGTTACCCCTGTTAACATGGCGAATCGGATGTATGGGTCTAACGGTTTGAGTGTGGAATAAAAGCCTCTGAGACGCGTCCGTACGACTTCTTGGTCCTTTTCGCCTTTCTCTAATCTTTGTAACATCGGCTTATCGTATTCGTCAATAAGTATGACTACGCCTTTGCCTGACTTTTCTGCTGCTGCTTTCACTACGTTTGCGAAACGTACATTATATGGCGTTTTAGCATCGGTAACCGTAATTCCGCACCATTTTTCAATTGGTTCTATACACCTAACGATTTCTCCGTGCAGAACATTTAATGCATCGTGCACATAATCCCCAGAACTAAAATCAAAATGAAATACGACATGCTCCTGCCAACCGCCATCTTCCTTAAAAGGTTCTAGCTTATCCGCTTCCAAGCCTTTAAATAACTCTTGCTTGCCTTGAAAATATGCTTTTAAGGTAGATTGCATTAAACTTTTGCCAAAACGACGTGGGCGTGACAGAAAAACGACTTTCGAATCGTTAGCTAATTCGTGCATTATCCCAGTTTTATCTACATACACGTACTCACTGTTGTAAAACTCTGAGAACGTCTGTATGCTGATTGGCATTTTGCGTCTTTTCATAAGTTCCTCCTTACATATTTATTCTAGCACTATGTACCCGCGAATGCAACTATTCTGTTAACGTAGCAATCCACTCTGCCGTTTTGACTATGCTTTCCTTGAAGTCGGTTTTTGCTTCGAAACCTGTGTCGTTGTAAAGTGCGTCTAAGTCAAATGCTTGATAATTAACTTGTATAGTTCGCTGAAATTTGCCGAAGTTTAACTCAGATTTGGAGTTTAATGCTTCTTTCATGGCGGTAAGTTTTTGTTCGAAAGTTGTGATTTCGCGATGTCCCACATAATATTCTGTGAAGGCTTTTTTTGATGTACTGGCTGCAATAATTCCGTCTACTGCGTCATCGATGTACAGCCAATCGTCGACTGTGTCGGATGGGATTAAGTTGAGTGGTTCGTTTGCCAGTAGTTTTTTGATGAAAAAGACGATTGCAGTGTTGGTTTTGTCGTTTGGACCGTATACGTTCGGAAGTGCCAAAGCGTTGCATGAGATGTGGTTTTTGTATAGAATCGCCATAAATAACTCACTGGCAACACCTTTTGTAATGCCATAGATGTTTGGGTTGAACTTTGTTTTGCTATTAACTAAAACATTTTCCTTGCTGTAACTTCCAATATTTAATGCACATGCATTTTCGCTACACAATTTTGGTAACACTGTCGCCAAATCCGCTGCAACTTTAACGTTTGTGAGTTGGACTTCGTAATTCTCGTAATCGCCGTGCGCTGACGAAGTTCCTTGCCATGCGAAATTGTAAACTGCATCAAAATCGCACTCGTTTATCTTTTTGTCAAGGTTAATGTAGTCACTAAACTCTGCTTGCACAGGATGGAAATCGCCAAATTGCTTAAGTTCATTAAGTTTTGCTACATTCCTTCCTACTCCGAATACTCTGTCGCCACTTAGCAACAATCGCTTTGCCAATGCGCCACCGATAAAGCCAGTTGCGCCTGTGATTAGTGCCTTTTTCATCTTACCTCCTTGTCATATACAGTATCATCATTAAACAAGTCTACGTAGGGCTTGAACATATATCTCCTGTTGCGCAAGTGCCCTGCTACCTGCGTCAGAACTCCGATTCCAATTAACTTACTGATAATCATGTTCGCAGTTTGTGGTGTAATCTGAAACTCTATTGCGATTTGCTTTGAATCAGTTACCGGTTTTTCATAAAGCGAATTGACAACTTTCAGCCCGAGTTTTACTCTGCGACCAAGCAGTGCCATTTTGAGAGCAATGCCTTCTTGCAATTCGATAACTTTTTGCAATGTCAGACATCCCTTTTGCGCTGTCGATGATATTGCCGTTAAGAAATACTTTACCCATTTTTCTATGTCGCTATCTCTACGCGCCGAATCTAGCGACTCGTAATACTCCATTCTGTGACCAGCGATATAGTCTGAAATATAGAGTAAAGGTTTGTCTAACTGCTCTTTATCTATAAGGTAAAGCGGAATAAGCAACCTTCCAATTCTGCCATTTCCATCTAAAAATGGGTGAATCGTTTCAAATTGGTAATGGATTATCGCTGCTTTTATAAGATGTGGCGTCACATTGTTGTTATTGATATAATTGTCTAGGTCAGACATTAAGTTATCGACATGCTCGGTGTGCGGAGGTATGTAGTGTGCATGTTTAATCGAATTGCCACCAATCCAGTTTTGCGACCTGCGCATTTCGCCAGGAGTTTTTGATTTACCTCTGACACCTTTAAGAAGTATAGCGTGTGTGTCTTTGATTAAGTTAGTAGCAAGTGGGCGCGTTTTTAGTTGCTTAACCGCATATTTCATCGCGTGCACATAATTCTGCACTTCATGCCAATCATCTCGTTGTTCTTGAACTAAATCACCTTCGCTCATCATTGCTTCGTTTAGAGTGGTTTGTGTGCCTTCGACGTAAGATGATAAGGTTGCCTCCTTCGTTTCGTGCATAGTTATGAATCTGTCAAGAGTTGGAACGAGACGTGAATATGCGTTCAACTCGCCAACCTTGCTTGTTGCGTGCTCTAACATCATGTAAACATCTCTGTCATGAAAATCTATGGTTTGCGGAATTTTGTTTGGCAGAAAATATGTGTACCTAGAAGAAGCCCTAGGATTTGCTTTTCTATACGTTCCGGCGACAAATGGCGCACCATTCTCTATGGTTGCATTATCTATTTCGCCAAACATAATGCCCTTTTACATTTTTTGCAAGTTTCATACTTTAAGTTTACTCGTTAAGTTAGAATAAGTAAAGGCATATCAAAATTCGTGCATAACTCGGGGTAAGATTCATAAAATGCATTGCTTATTCTAATTTAACCTCAAAACCTAGAATAAAATTCAAGAAATAACTCTTTGCTATCGAAACTTAGAATAAGAACGAGAGTAATTGTATATTATTCTAACTTATGGTGAAAACTTAGAATAAAAATAAGAAACCTGCTTTATATCGCGCGAACTTAGAATAACATCTCAAAACTAACTTTTTATTCTAATTTATTGCTAAAACTTAGAATAACGATACGGATAGCAAGATGTTATTTCAACTTATGGCAGAAACTTAGAATAAAACTAACCCCTTAGTTTCTAAAACTTAGAATAAGAACGTGAAAACTATACAGTTATTCTAAGTTAACCCCAAAACTTGGAATAACAACATAAAAGGAGTCATGTTATTCTAAGTTAACCGTGAAACTTAGAATAACATTTCAAAAGCAACACTTTATTCTCAGAACTTAGAATAACAAAACGAAATAGATTTCTTATTCTAATTTAACTGCGGAACTTAGAATAACCGCACTTCGTATTTGCTAGTGCCCACTCTCCGCTAACCGCAATAAATATTGCCCGTAGTTAGTAGTTGCGAGCGCATGACCTAGGTTGCTCAACTGCTCAGAGCCTATATAACCGCGACGCCACGCAATCTCTTCAATGCACGAGATGTAGAAACCCTGCATTTTCTGAATCGTCTGCACAAACTCCGCCGCTTCAAGCATTGCGTCCACAGAACCGGTATCAAGCCATGCCATTCCGCGCCCAAACGTCACGACATGCAGGTTGTTCTTATCTAAATACGCATTATTTACAGAAGTTATTTCAATCTCGCCACGCGCAGATGGCTTGACGTTTTTCGCAATATCGACCACGCTGTTATCGTAAAAATATAGCCCAGGAACTGCGTAATTCGATTTCGGTTTCGCAGGTTTTTCTTCAATGGAGCGCACATTGCCATCCGCATCAAACTCGACAACGCCAAACTCGCTCGCATCTGCCACTGGGTAACCGAAAACGACCGCTCCGCCACTTGCATCAATGCGTTGAACT
Organism: Candidatus Nutricula glyptotermitis; assembly: GCA_031263495.1. Taxonomy (GTDB): domain Bacteria; phylum Actinomycetota; class Actinomycetes; order Actinomycetales; family Bifidobacteriaceae; genus Nutricula; species Nutricula glyptotermitis. The sequence continues at coordinate 7,822 of JAISFQ010000045.1, read as the reverse complement.
GCCCTTTCTAAGTGTTCGGAAAAATATTGCCCATAGAACAGATTGTCGCCTAAAATCAGCGCGACAGAATCGCTCGCAATAAACGTCTCGCCGACTATGAACGCGTCCGCTAAACCGCGTGGCGAATCTTGCACTGCGTAACTTATGTTCATGCCCAATTGCGCACCATCGCCGAACAAATGCCTGTAAAGTGGCGTATCTTCAGGCGTCGAAATGATTAAAACGTCACGGATTCCCGCCAACATCAGTGATGACAACGGGTAGTAAATGAGTGGCTTATCGTAAACTGGAATGAGTTGTTTTGAGACTGAAACTGTGTTCGGGTAAAGGCGCGTGCCCTTTCCGCCTGCTAAAATTATGCCTTTCATTTCCCGCCCACTGCATCAATAAACTCTGCCTGTTTGAGTATCGCTTTCTCGCTTTTTGCGCGCTCATTATCATCAAACACGCACGCATAAAAGTACTCAATCGACTTCTTAAACGAATCGTCAGCAGGAAGTGCGTGTTCCTTTGTGCCGTCTGCATTCGTTACAATTACTACTGGCTCAAAATCCGCAGGCGCAGTGTATGCGCGAGATGCAAAAAGTGTGCCTGTACTGCCAATTATCTCGAGCGAACCCTTGTATGCATTGTCCATTCCGAACGATATTTGTGCGACTACTCCATCCGCATTCTGCATAGTTAAATTGCCATAAATATCGACGTCAAAGCCACTTTTGCCATTCAACTGCGACGCAATAACTTTTGCATTTCCGCCAAGCAAAATGTTCGCAAGTCGTATCGGATATCCGCCACAATCTAACAGCGCACCGCCACCCAATTCCTTGACGTAACGGAAATCATTCGCGCCTCTGAACGGGAAGCAAAAATCGAGTCGGTACAGCCGCACTTCGCCAATTTCGCCCTGCTCAATCACGCTTTTAATAAAGTCCAACTGCGAGTGAAACCGAAACATATAGTTTTCGTGCACTGCGACATTATTCTTACGCGCAGTTTCGATTAAGTCCTTACTATTTCGCGCAGACGTAGTAAACGGCTTTTCAACCAATATATGTTTACCGTGCTCAGCAACCAGTTTTGCCCACTTATAATGCAACGCGGGAGGTAGTGGAACATAAACAGCGTCAATATTCTCGGCAGCGATTAACGAAGTGTAACTTTCATAAACTTCGCCACCATAACTCTCCCGAAACAGTTTCGCCTTGTCAACTGCAACTTTTATCTGTGCACACCTGTCCGCTTTCTCGTCATCAGTTACAGCATCGCCGAACCATTCACTCTCGTTCGCAACCGCAACGCCTGCATATTCAAACGCCGAAACCTTATGCAGAGCAGGCAAAAACCTCCTGAACGCAATTTCAGACGGCGCAAGTATTCCAACACGCAATTTATTCATGGTTTAAGTTTAGCAGAATTCGAACAGTGGCGCAATAAACCTCGCACACACTTCTACTCAGAATTCCGCACCGCGAAACGAAGTGCAGCGTGATGCGGAATCTTGAAATGGAGGAAAATGCGAATGAGCATTTGACCCAGCGGATGAGCATTTGACCCTGTGAGCGTAGCGAACTCCTTCTTAATTGCATTGCTACGCAATGCTTTATTTTAAGACCACGCATCGGAGTGCGGAATTCTGAGGTGGAGTTGTGCGAGGTTCTGAGTACCCCTTTGTTATCCCGCAAGCGCACGCGAATGCCACGCACTTGTCATCCCGCAAGCGAATGCGATGCGGGATCTGCGTCACTAAGAAAGGACGTACATCCCTTGAAGCCAGATCCCGTGTCGCGCACCAACGTGCGCTACGGGATGACAAACAAAAAAGCATTCCACGCACTACGGGACGACAAGCGGTACTTCACCACGCACGCGGTAGCAATGCACAACCCCAGCGGGAGCGTAGCGCACGCTGACGCGTGCTATCAAAGCGTGAGCCGTTAGGCGAACTCCGTTTCCCTGCGAGCGGAGCGAGCAATCAAAGTGTGAAGGCGCAGCCTGAACTCCGATTCATACGCCGTGCTATCAAAGTATGAATGAAATGAATTCCAAATCTCATTATTCACTATTCCTTACTCATTATATTTGCATTTCCACGCGTACTCCTGTATAATTATGTACAGTATTGTGCAGTAATTGTAGGAGCATAAGTGAGTGAAGGCATTAAAAACAATCGCACCAACTGGGTGTTTGATGGAAGTGGACAGTTTGCAGACAACTCAAAGTGGCTGTTTCTGTATGTAAATAAGCACCGCCCTGATATTAACGCAGTTTGGGTAAGTGAAAGCAGGAAGCACGTAAAAACCGTTCGCGCTTTGGGTTACGTTGCGCACCTATACGGCAGTTCTGAGGCAAATAATGCACTGCAAAACTGCGATGTTTTTGTCACGATTAATGTGAAGGAAAAGTATTCGGACGAATTAAACGCCGATGCTACTATTTTGAACCTTTGGCATGGCGTAGGCTGTAAAAAAATCGAAATTCACAATCAGGCACGTTTCTTGGCGCTTTTGATTGCGAAAAAGAACATAAAATACACTGCTCGCCTCGCAAATCATCAGTTATTTCTTTCGACTTCAGATTTTATGACTGAGCATTTCAAACAACAAATGGGTTTGAACGATTCCGCGATTGTAAAGGCAGATTACCCGCGCACTGCGCATTTTGAATATCCTGAACTATCAACTATGCACACAACTTTCCAGCAAATTGCAGGACTCCCAGATGATACGCGAGTGATTTTATACTCACCGACATATCGCACAGACGCGCCACTAAATTCGTTTTCTACAGCGATTCCAGACCTTGAAGAACTTCTGAAAGTGTTACAAAAGACCAACTCAATGCTCGTTTTTAAGATGCACTCTAAGCAAATCAACGATCCGATTTATCGCGCGGCACTTGAAAATTATGCGCATGAAAAACGCTTCCTGTTTTGGGACAACAACTTAGATATTTACGAGATTATGAATCAAGTCGATGTCGCGATTGTCGACTATTCATCTATATTTTATGACTTACTGCATGTCGGAATTTCGCAGTTCATTCGCTATTTTTACGATTACGATACTGAAATAAAACCAGATACATACATGCACGATGTCCGCGATTTAACGCTCGGCAAGGAGGCAGACACTTTTGATGAGTTACTGAAACTCTTGCAGTCAGAAAACTTAGAAGTTTCCAAAGAGGAAATTGAGCGGATAAAGGACTTATTTTGGGGCTATGCAGTGGAAAACACCAATCCGTACGAGCAAATTATTGAAAGTGCGTTAACATTTAAGCCACAGAACAAACCGCTCCCAAATCTATACACTTTTGACATTTTTGACACCATTTTCTATCGCGAGGGCGTGACATTTAACTCCATTTTTAGGCAGTTACAGGATAGAATTATAGAGTCGCGAATGGAGTTTCCAAAGGAGTTTCTGTACGATTTTGCTCAAATACGCAATACTGCCGAGGATTCTGTGCGCTTAAACAAGGAGCGAATGACGGATTGGCAGGGAAACTTGCAATTTGAAATATCACTTGATGAAGTTTATGAGCAATTAAAGTATGTTTATAATATAACCGATGAGCAGGCAGAAGTTTTGAAACAATGGGAAATGGAAGCGGAGATTGACTGTGTAAAGCCAAATGCGGAAATGGTGCAACGAATTTTGAAGTTACTTGACAATGGCGAGACAGTTTATCTGATTTCTGACATGTATTTACCGAAGTCAACTATAATTAAGATGCTTGAAAAAGTAGATAAGCGGATTGCAAAGTTGCCACTATTTCTGTCCAGTGAATTGGGTTACCAAAAAACACGAGCACTGCTCTTTTTGCAGGCATTTTATCACAAATTCCCTTATAATTTTGCCAAATGGATACATACAGGCGACTCTTATTTGGCGGATGGAAAAATGCCGAGCATAGAATTGGCGATAGATTCTTATCTATTACCGCGAGTTGCATTAAATCCATATGAGCAGGCGGTTGCTGACGCGATAGGTAACTATGATGCGTATGTTTTTGCAGGAGTCTTGCGCGATTTTAGGTTAAGATTGCTTGGTGCGACGAATGATGTGGTCGAATTCAAAAAGTTAAATAAGAGTAAGTATGATAAAATGCGTATTGAACATGGCGACGAACTGGATTTTAATGCTTTGATTGATAGACTTAGTAAAGTTGACGATAAGAATCAGAGTGCGAATTTGGTGCATAAACTGTTTGTTTGCACTGCGATTGCGCCGATTCTCGTTCCATACGTTGATTGGGCGGTAAATGATGCTATAAAACGCAATTTGGACACACTTTATTTCATTTCGCGCGATGGTCATCTGTTGAAAATGATTGCAGATACTATCATTGAGCAGCGTAAACTTTCAATTAAAACGAAGTATATTTATGGTTCACGCGCACTTTGGCAAGTTCCTGCGATGGCTGACGAAATTACGCCTGATTTTTTCGCATACTTTGGTTATGCAGGTCAGTTTTATTCATTTGACGAGTTATTGACAAAGTTTTCACTCACAGAGCACGAGTTTGATGAAGTTTTTCCAGAACTTGCATTTGCAAAAACTGCAATACCTTCTGAGCTGGCTGAAAACATCGGAGCGATATGCACAGTTGCAGAATTGTCCAAAAAGTATCGTGCGAAATTGATGACAAAAGCGAAAGAGAAACGTAAAGTAGTTCTGAAATATTTGCAGCAAGAAGTCGACTTTACAGAAAACTATGCGTTCGTCGAATTTTGGGGCAGAGGTTACACGCAAGATTGCCTAACTCGCATTCTAAAAACCGCAGGTGTCGAAAAAACTTCATTTTATTATTACCGCACGATATTAAAGTCTGACCAGTCAAATGAGCGAATTAACATGTCAGCAAACGATACACCTGTGCTCTTGCTCGAGTCGATATTTGGAAATATGCCATACAAAACAGTGAGAGATTATGCGAAAGATAAAAAGTCTGGAGAATGGAAGCCTGTAATCGTAAAAAACGACACAAACAACCCAGAGCTTCAGGCAGAACTCGAGCATGAACTGGTAATTTTCGCTAAAAAGTATTCACAGGCAAACTTTAGAAACCGTGAGTTATTTAACAAATTACTTTTTGAACATTCACTTTCTAACCTGCCAAATATTACATTAACACCCAGTTTCATTAAGATAATCAAAACATTGCGTGATTCGATAGTCACGAATGGCAAGGAAATTGAGTATTCGCGCGAATATACTGTGCGTGACTTTCTGAAAAGCCTTACTGGCGTTAAGTTCCATGAGCAGGTAATTAGCGCAGATATGTCAATCGAAATGTCAAGCGAGCGCATGCAGAAACTCTACTATTTCCGTACACAAACACTTTCTGAACTGCTTGACAAGTTAAACATCCGCGAACTTGCAGGTAAGGTTAAAAAACTGTTCGGGGTGTGATGGACGGAGTGCCATTGATGCCACCCCACCTTTGTCGTCCCGCAGGCGAAGCGATGCGGGATCTGCATTGCCAAGAAAGGACGTACATCCCCCAAAGCCAGATCCCGTGTCGCGTGCTTTGCACGCTACCTAGATGACAAGGGAATCTGAATTCATTTCATTCATTCTTTGATTGCACTGCGTTTCACGCAGTGCGTTTGAATCTGAATTCATTTCATTCATGCTCTTATAGCGCTGCGTCAGCGTGCGCTTTGCGCCCGCCGACTTGCGCATTGCTTGGATTTTTCATTCTGAAAAATCCAAGCCTCTGCTGTAAAGTTACTTTTTTGTTTAAGAGTTACTCTGCAGCAGAGTGGCTTGGCTTGGCGTAGCCAAGCCAAGCCTTAGCGCAACATACACAACAACGAGCGTAGCGAAGTTGTTTTGTGGGTTGCGGAATAAAAGTGTGAGCGTAAGCGAACTCCGATTCATACGTAGCGAGAAGTACTTTCTAATGCCGCGCAGCACTTCTACTCTGAATTCCGCACAGCGAAACGAAGTGTAGCGCGATGCGGAATCTTAGAATAGAGTATTCGCAACGCGAATGCGATTTAATCGCATTGCTACGCAATAGGGTCGAACGGAGTCAAATGAGGTCAAATGCTCAATCGCATTTTCCCACGCTGGGTCAAATGCTCAATCGCATTTTCCTCACCCAAGGGTACAGGAGAATAACATAAACATATTTTTTATCTGTTCTGAAAAAGTTGTGTTTTCAGCGAAGTAAATTTGCATTGCGGTCAAAAACAGTGTACTATTAAAGTTAAGATCGGGTGCGCAATCGTACGTACTCGGTTTAAATGTAGAATAATTTGGAGGAATCTATGGGAAACATTATTGATGTTGTAGGACGCGAGATATTAGACTCGCGCGGAAATCCGACAGTTGAGGTCGGTGTTGTGACAGATGACGGCGTGATTGGACATGCCGCTGTACCAAGTGGCGCATCTACTGGAGCGTTTGAGGCAGTAGAAAAGCGCGATGGCGACAAAAAGCGTTATTTGGGGAAAGGCGTTTTGAAAGCAGTTAAGGCTGTAAATGAGGTGATAAGACCTGATATTATCGGTCTTAATGTACAAGATCAGCGTGAAATTGACAATCTGTTGATTAAACTTGATGGCACACCGAATAAAGCAAAATTGGGCGCAAACGCTATTTTGGGCGTTTCACTTGCTGTTTCACGTGCTGCTGCGGCTGGTGCAGAATTGCCATACTTCCGCTATTTGGGCGGACCAGCTGGTTACGTTTTGCCTGTTCCAAGCATGAACATACTGAATGGTGGATCGCATGCGGATTCGAATGTGGACATTCAGGAGTTCATGATTTCGCCGATTGGCTTTGGCACATATCATGAAGCATTGCGTGCAGGAACTGAGGTTTATCATACGCTAAAAGGCGTTTTGAAAGACAAGGGCTTAAATACTGGACTTGGCGATGAGGGCGGTTTCGCTCCTAACTTAGATTCAAACCGCGAAGCACTTGAATTAATCGTTTCAGCGATTGAAAAAGCTGGTTATAAGCCTGGTGAGCAGGTCGCACTTGCTCTTGATGCTGCTGCATCCGAGTTTTACAAGGAGGGCAAATACGTATTTGAAGGCAAACCGCAAGATAAGGAGTTCATGATCAACTACTATGAGAAGTTGATTAAAGATTTCCCACTTGTTTCGCTTGAAGACCCGCTTGATGAGGAAGATTGGGATGGCTGGGTTGCACTGACCAAAGCAATCGGTGATAAAGTTCAGATTGTCGGCGACGATTTGTTTGTTACGAATCCTGTTCGTATACAAAAAGGTATCGAATTAGGTGCTGCGAACGCACTGCTCGTGAAGGTTAACCAAATCGGCACGCTTTCAGAGACATTTGATGCAATTGAACTCGCTGCAATCAATGGTTACCGTTCAATGGTTTCACACAGAAGTGGCGAAACTGAGGACACTACGATTGCCGATCTCAGCGTCGCAGTTAACGCAGGTCAGATTAAGACTGGTGCGCCTGCTCGTGGCGAACGCATAAACAAGTACAACCAGTTGCTTCGCATTGAAGCAGAACTTGGTGATGCTGCAAAGTATGCTGGTAAAGGCGCATTTCCTAGGTTTAAGGCGTAGGGGCAGCCCTTTATAAGCAAGTCTAGGCTTAACAATTGTTAAGCCTAGGTGCACCGCACCTTTTGCCATCTAGCAAGCGAATGCGGTGCGGGATTTGCTACACAAAGGGGTACTCTTAATGCCACGCAGTACTTCTACTCTGAATTCCGCACAGCGAAACGAAGTGTAGCGTGATGCGGAATCTTGAAATGGAGGAAAATGCGAAGGAAAATGCGAATGAGCATTTGACCCCATTTGACCCAGCGATTGAGCATTCGACCCTAT
>JAISFQ010000031.1 GCA_031263495.1 Candidatus Nutricula glyptotermitis | reverse complement strand
TTTTTAGATAATATGTCAAATTAAATATTTAAAAACGTAAACAATAAATTTCATTTATTGTTTACATCCTTATTATTTAATTTATTTGACATATTATCGTGCGCTGAGTGTAGGTGGGTTTCGTTCATGCTTCTATAGCACTGCGTTTTACTGAGTGCGTTTGATTCGGCATTCACTATCGCTCATATTCTGATTGCTCACGCTACGCGCCAGTTAATTGTTAATAATGAGTAAGGAGTAACGAGTAAGGAGGTTAGTTAATAACGAATAGTTAATAGTTAATAACTGCGCTTGGCTTCGCCTCGCGCGGGAATCGGAATTCATTTCATTCATGCTTTGATTGCGCTGCATTTCACGCAGCGCGTTTGATTCGGCATTCGCTATCGCTCATATTCTGATTGCTCACGCTACGCGTTCGCATTGCTTGGATTTTTCAGTATGAAAAATCCAAGCCTCTGCTGTAAAGTTGCTTTTGGGCTAAGAGTTGCATTGCTTAAGAGTGGCTTGGCTTGCCTAAGGCAAGCCAAGCCTTAGCGCAACATACACAACAACAAGCGCATGCGAAGTTGTTTTGTGTGTTGCGGAGTAAAAGCGTGAGCGATAGTGAACTCTGATTCGTACGTAGTGATAAGTACCTTGTCATCTCTCAAGTGCTTCTACTCTGATCACGTTCTCCTTTCAAGACCCTGCATCGGAGTGCGGGGTTCAGAGTGGAAGCGGTGCTAAATTCTGAGTGGGAGTGTGTGCGAATCAAGAACAGAGGCACTAGTATAGGATGTAAGCCAGTTCGTACAACATATACATTCTGGAACGCTACCTAGGGGTACTTAAGAGTTGCATCTTGCTTATAGTCAGTGTAATATTTTAACTAACAAAGTTTGAGTTTGGTTGAAGGAGCATAGATGGCAAAGACGCTTTTTGATAAGCTGTGGGAAAGGCACGTGGTCGCTGGCGATGAGGGCGAAGCGCAATTATTATACGTTGACCTGCACTTATTCCACGAAGTTACGTCTCCGCAGGCGTTTGAAGGTTTGCGCGCGGCGAATAGAAAAGTTAGGCGTCCAGATTTGACATTCGGCACAATGGACCACAACACGCCGACCAAGGACATCTTTGACATCCGCGACGAGATTTCCAAAAAGCAAATCGATACACTCGTCAAGAACGCAGAAGATTTTGGCATAGAAATTGCAGGTCATGGTGCAGAAAATCAAGGCATTATTCATATGTGTGGCGCAGAAACTGGCAGAAGCCAACCTGGTAAACTCATAGTTTGTGGCGATTCGCACACTGCGACGCATGGTGCATTTGGTGCACTCGCGTTCGGAATTGGCACGAGCGAAGTCGAGCATGTGTTCGCAACTCAGACTATTTGGCAGACTAAACCCAAGTCAATGGGCATAAAAATCACAGGCAAGTTGGCAAAATATGTTACTGCGAAGGACATAATACTTGCGTTAATAGCGAAGTTTGGCGTAGATTTTGGCGTCGGTTATGCGGCAGAGTTTTTTGGTGAGACTATTGAAGCGCTTTCGATGGAAGAGCGACTTACGATTTGCAATATGGCGATTGAAGGCGGTGCTAAGATGGGCTTTATTGCTCCTGACGATAAGACTTTCGAATATGTAAAGGGTCGCGAACATGCACCGAAAAACTTCGACGAAGCAGTAGCAGATTGGAAAACGCTAAAAACCGATGACGGCGCGCAGTTTGATAAGTTATTGGAGTTAGATGTTACTGACCTAGCACCATATGTGACGTGGGGCACGAACCCTGAGATGGGCGTCGCGATCGACAAACCGTTTCCCGAAGTCAAGGACATAAACGACGAGCGCGCGTATAGATATATGGGTATGCAAGCAGGTCAATATGCGTTCGAAATACCGCTTGAGATGGTGTTTATTGGCTCGTGCACAAATGGGCGGTTGAGTGATGTGACGGAAGCGGCGAAAATAGTGCAAGGCAAAAAAGTGCATCCGAATATCACTGCAATCATCGTCCCAGGTTCCAGACCAGTCAAAAAAGCGGCGGAAAAATTGGGGCTTGACAAGGTGTTTATCGATGCAGGTTTCGAATGGCGAGAGCCAGGTTGCTCGATGTGCCTTGCGATGAATCCCGACAAAGTGCCACCAAAAGTTCATGCAGCATCGACTACTAATCGCAATTTTGAAGGCAGACAAGGTAAAGATTCGCGCACACATCTTTGTTCGCCAGTCACGGCTGCGGCTGCGGCGATTGCAGGAAAGTTTGTGGACGTTAGAGAGTTTATGGCAAAGGAGCAGGCAAAATGAAAGAGTTTACTACGTATCAGGGCGAGTTAGTGCCGATAATGAACGACAACATCGACACCGACCAAATCATACCGAAAGTCTATTTAAAGCGCATCGAAAAGACAGGTTTTGGCGAGTTTTTGTTCGACGAATGGCGTTACGATGACAACCGCGCAACGAACCCCGACTTTCCACTCAATTTCCCACAGCATTCAAACGCTTCAATATTGCTTACTGGCGACAATTTTGGTTCAGGATCATCACGTGAGCACGCAGTTTGGGCACTTATAGATTATGGTTTCCGCGCGATTATCGCAGGTTCATATTCCGACATTTTCTACATGAACGCGACAAAAAATGGACTTTTACCTATCGTTCTGCCACTTGAAGACCGCAAAATCTTGGAGCAAGTCCAGCCAAATGAACTCGTAACAATTGATTTGCCTAATCAGATAGTTTCCACTGCGGACAGTAAGTTTCACTTTAATATTGATTCTACTATTAAGCACAAATTGGTCAATGCGCTTGACGATATTCAGATTACGTTGGGGTATTTGGCGGAGATTGAAGCGTATGAGAATGTGCACACCACCCCTGTCATCTAGGTAGCGCGTGAAACGTTTTTTTGTTTGTTATCCCGTAGCGTGCAACGCACGCGACACGGATCTGCGTACACAAAGGAATTCGCCTAACGGCTCATGCTTTTATTGCTTGCGCTTACGCGCTCGCGTTTGAATCGGAGTTCAGGCTACGCCTTCACACTTTTATAGCGCAATAAATATAACACTAGCCTTTGGCTAGTGTTATATTTGCGCAAGCAGCACTGCAAACTTACACTGGGTTTATACAAACCAATCAAAATGTTTTTTGCTTGTTCTAGGCATCAGCACCATTACCTCCACCACGACGCAATTCTTTGCGTCT
>JAISFQ010000157.1 GCA_031263495.1 Candidatus Nutricula glyptotermitis | reverse complement strand
TACATTTGAAGGTTATGCTAGTATGATTTACCTTGTATCTGGTAAGTTAGAGTTAGCGTTACCGAAACCGTTCTAATGTGTATTTTGGCGCATTTCCAAGACTTTGGGAGTAGAGCCATAATTAATAGTTAATAATTAATAGTTAATAGTTAATAATCGGCTTTAGTTCACTATCGCTCGCACAGATTAATTGCATGCGTGAGCGTTAGCGAACTCCAAATCTTAATTATTAACTATTAACTAAGCCGCAGGCGATTAACTATTAACTGCATTTTGTGCTACCATATACCGTATGGACAACGCAGAAACTGACCACAAAGATGCCGCATGGGTTGCAGACAGCGTGCTGAACGGCGCGGAAACTGAGGTCAACATACCCGAAGATTTGAAAGTTTACCTGTTCGCGAGCGTGATTGAGAAGGCAGAACAGTGTATTATAGTGACGCTATCCGAGCGTACAGGCGAAAAACTTGCTGCTGACTTGCGCGATTTCACTCAGAAAAGCGTAGAAGTGTTGCCAGTTTTGGAAACTTTGCCATTTGAAAAAATTGCGCCGAATAAAGATACGATCGCGAGGCGTTTTGAACTTTTGCATAACCTGCCTGACGTGCTGATTGTGCCATTTCAGGCGTTTTATCAGGAGTTTTCCAAGCGCACATTTGACAAAAAAGCACTGCATATAATTAAAGGTAACGATTATTCGTTCGCGCAGTTGGTTCGAGAGCTTGAAAGTTATGGTTTGGAACGCGTAGATTTGGTGAGCAAAAAGGGCGAATACGCAGTTCGTGGCAGTATTATTGATGTTTTTCCAGCGAACACTGATCACCCGCTTCGCCTTGACTTTTTCGGTGACACTTTGGACGAAATTAAGGCGTTTTCCACTCTCACACAGTTGTCAATAGAGAGTCAAAAAGGCAAAAATCCCTCCGAAGTTTATGTTTATCCTATGCGCGAGATTGTATTGGACGCTGAAACTGCTGAGATTGCGGAATCGCTATTCGACTGCCTGCCTGAGCAGCGCGAAATGCTTGAAAATGTAATCGATGAAATATATGCGCCTGGCATGGAGTTTATGTTCGATTTACTGGCTCGCGATAAGGAAAGCGTGTTGCAAATATTGCCTACTGACGCGCTGTTTATCGTCGACGGATTGGAAAATATAAAGAACCGCGCGAGTGCGTATGAGAAAATGGTGCAGGACATAAACGTGCAGGAAGTTTTTGGCAAAACATCAGTTGACGTGCGTGATTTGATAGACGATGCGCAAAATATGCATATCGATTTCGACGCCGTAAAGTATAAGTTTCAGATGCTTTTGGAACTGCTTGACTTCCCGACTGACGATTCCTTTGCCTTAAAATTCGCAGACTTCGATGTCACAACGCAAAAACTTATCGCAGAACAGAGGGTTAGCGCAGCGAAAACAGTGCATAAGCGGAAATCGCACATCGAAAAGTCCAAAGATCCAGTTGACCTTTTAAGCCTGCAAGAAGGCGATTATATCGTGCATGTGACGCAGGGAATCGGGCGTTTTGTGGCGTTGGAGACTAAGAAAATACAGGTGTCCGCGTTTCCAAATGTTGCAGATTTTTTCGACTCACAGAGCGCAAAGCGTGAGAATTCGGCTGCCAGTAAATATAAAAAAGTTGAGCGTGAGTTCGTAGTTTTAGAATATGCACCACAAAAGCGCGGGTTTGCAAATGATAGATTACTGATTCCGACCAACCAACTGGACTTAATTTCGCGTTACGTAGGTTCAGATTCGCCAAAACTTAGCAGATTGGGTGGTGATGAGTGGGCGCGCGAAAAGTCCAAAGCGAGACGCAGAATCAGGCAAATTGCTGCTGATTTGGTGCGTTTATACTCTGTGCGCGAGTCTGTAAAAGGTTACGCATTTTCGCCCGACACGCCGTGGCAACGAGAACTTGAAGATACGTTTGAATATATCGAAACTCCTGACCAATTGCAGGCGATAAACGATGTAAAACATGATATGGAGCAGGCAAAACCGATGGACAGGCTGATTTCTGGCGACGTCGGTTACGGTAAAACGGAAATTGCGATACGTGCAGCCATGAAAGCGGCGCAGGACAACAAGCAAACTGCCATTTTAGCGCCGACAACTCTGCTCGCTTCCCAACATTTCGAGACGTTTTCCGCGCGTTTCAAGCCGTTTCCGATTACTATTCGCATGCTTTCGCGCTTCCAAACCGACAAGCAGGTCGCGGATACCATAAAAGACATAGAAAGTGGCGCAGTTGACATAGTCATCGGTACGCACAAATTGCTCTCTGACAAGGTAAAGTTCAAAGATTTGGGACTCATAGTGATTGATGAAGAACAAAGATTCGGGGTCGCGCATAAGGAAAAACTGAAACAACTCAGGTTGGACGCCGATGTGCTTACGATGAGCGCAACGCCGATTCCGCGAACGCTTGAGATGTCACTTTCGGGCATTCGCGAGATGTCGACTTTGGCAACTCCGCCGCAGGACAGGTTACCGATTCTGACTTTCGTCGGTAGGCATGAAAAAAGCATAGTGGAATCTGCGATTAGGCGTGAGTTATTGCGCGATGGGCAGGTGTTTTATGTGCACAATAAGATTAGCGACATTGAGCGCACGCATTCCATGCTTCAAAAACTAGTGCCTACTGCGCGTATTGCAGTTGCGCATGGATCACTATCAGAATCGACGCTTGAGCAGCGAGTTCAGGACTTTTATCATCACGAAACCGACATATTATTGTCAACTACGATCATCGAAACTGGCATCGATATTCCTGACGCAAACACGCTTATAGTCGACAACGCCGAGCGATTTGGGCTCGCTGGACTGCATCAACTTCGTGGCAGAGTCGGCAGGGGCACGGAGCGCGCATATGCATATTTTTTCTATGCGCCAAACAGAATCTTGACAGAACCGCAGTATAAACGCCTAAAAGTGATTGCGGAAAACAACGAATTAGGTTCAGGCGCAATTATCGCCATGCAAGATTTGGAGTTACGCGGTGCTGGCAATTTATTAGGCGCTGAGCAGGCAGGACACATCGAGGGCGTCGGGTTTGACATGTACATAAAGATGATTGGCGACGCAGTGTACGAATACAAAAACGGCAAAAAAGCGAAAGCGGACAGGCTGAAAGCGGCACCAAGCATCGACATTCCGAAAGACGCACTGATTCCCGTTTCCTACATTTCGTCCGAAAACCTCCGCTTAGAAGCCTACAAAAAAATCGCTTCAACTGCCACCCAAGGCGAACTAGAAGCCGTCCGCGCAGAACTTACAGACCGCTATGGTCCAATCCCTGCCGAACTAGAATCACTGCTCACAGTGCAAAAAGTGCGCGTGAAATAGCACAAGCAAGCGCCCGCAATAGGATTCGAACCTACGACCTACCGCTTAGGAGGCGGTCGCTCTATCCCCTGAGCTATGCGGGCAGAATGTGCATATTTAAGTTTAGCACAAAAACTAATTAGTAATGAGTAATTAGTAATGAGCAATTAGTAATGAGCAATTAGTAATGAGCAATTAGTAATGAGTAATGAGTAATGAGTAATTGGGATGGAGTTTAGTTAATAGTTAATAGTTAATAATTAATAATTAATAATTGGGAATCGGAATTCGCTTTCGCTCATGCTTCTGTTGCGCTGCGTTTCACGCAACGCGTTTAATAAGGAGTTCGCCCTACGGGCTCACACTTTTATAGCGCTGGCGTATGGTTTCGCCTACGGCGCAACAATACTTGCGCATTGCTTGGATTTTTCATTCTGAAAAATCCAAGCCTCTGCTGTGAAGCTGCTTTTTGTTTAAGAGTTACATTGCAGTAGAGTGGCTTGGCTTGGCGTAGCCAAGCCAAGCCTTAGCGCAACTTTTCAAAAGAACGAGCG
>JAISFQ010000111.1 GCA_031263495.1 Candidatus Nutricula glyptotermitis | reverse complement strand
TAATGAAGTTGTATAAACTGTATGTATAGGTAATCATAACTAACGTTTGATTAATCATAAACAGGCGTGAGATTTCGGCACAGTGTCTCACGCCTGTCCTTTCAATTGTATGTTTTTTTTATGGCAATGCGGTTGAAATGGAGTTCACGCTTTGCGCACACACTCCACCTCAGAACCCCGCAGTACTCCCACTCTGAATTCTGTGTAGGAAAACGCGATTGAGCGTTTGACCCTAGGCGAAGGAAAATGCGATTGAGCATTTGACCCCCTGCCCCCAACGCGAGGAGCGTCCGACCCTCTGGAATCTTGAAAGGAGAATGTGAAGGAAAATGCGAATGAGCATTTGACCCAGCGAATGAGCATTTGACCTCATTCGACCCTATTGCGTAGCAATGCGATTATCGGAGTTCAGGCTACGCCTTCACGCTTTTAATTAAGATTCCGCATCACGCTACACTTCGTTTCGCGGTGCGGAATTCAGAAATGAAGTACTGCGTGACGTTAGAAGTACTTCTTGCTACGTACAAAAAGGAGTTCGCATGCGCTAACACTCTTAGCCCAAAAGCAATTTCACAGCAGAGGCTTGGATTTTTCACATTGAAAAATCCAAGCAATGCGCAAGTATTGTTGCGCCGTAGGCGAAACCATACGCCAGCGCTATAAAAGTGTGAGCCGTTAGGCGAACTCCGATTCAAACGCGTTGCGTGAAACGCAACGCAATAAGAGCATGAGCCGATAGGCGAATTCCGAATCTTAAGCGAAGCGCGTAAGCGCGAGCAAATTATTAATTATTAATTATTAACTATTAACTAACCTCATTACTCATTATTCCTTACTCATTACTCATTATTAACTATTAATTGAGCGAAGCGATTAACTATTAACTAGCAGTTAACTGCTCTTCAATCTCTCGAAACGCATCACTTAACTTCGCCACATCAGTGCCGCCGCCTTGTGCAAAGTCTGCTTTTCCGCCACCACCACCGCCGAGAGTTTTGGAGGCATTTTTGACTAGTTGACCTGCGCTTAAGCCGTTTGCGATTGCCTTGTCGTTCAGTGCGATTGCGATTACTGGCTTGCCGTTTGATTCGCCTGCGATTGCGGTGACTGTCGCATTGTCGTTGCCGAGCCTGTTTTTGACTTCTTGTGCTGCGAAGCGGAGTGCGTCCGCAGGGAGTTCGCCTGCGTTGTGCATTGCGAGCATGGTGTTTCCGGCTTTTTTCTGAGTTTTAACTATGTCTGCTAGCGAGTGCATAAGCGTTTCTTTTTGTAGTTTTTCAAGAGTTTTTTGCTGGTCTTTGAGTTTTGACATCATCTGTTGTACGCGTGACTCAATTTGACTGTCAGGAACGCCTAACATGCCTGTGAGTTGGCTTACAAGCGCACGCTGACGTGCTTGATGGTCGACTGCGCCCTTGGAAACGAGCGATTCAATACGCCGGACTCCTGAACCGAGCGCAGATTCTGCGAGCAACGTAATCATGCCGATATCGCCAACGCGCTTGACGTGAGTGCCGACGCACAATTCGCGCGACCAACCTTCCTCGCCGATTGTAACTACGCGCACCTCATCGCCATATTTTTCGCCAAACAATGCCATTGCGCCCAAATCTTTCGCCGCATTTAAGCCCATAATTCTGTCGGTTACAGGCAAGTTTTCGCGTATTTTTTCATTAACTCGCGACTCAATATCGTCAATCGCATTTTTGGACACCGACCCGTTGATATGGAAGTCGAAACGCGAACGATTCGGCGAGTTTTCGGAACCTGCTTGCGTCGCGTCAGAGCCAAATTCTTCCTGTAACGCCTTGTGAATCATGTGCGTGGACGTGTGTGCACGGGCGATTGCGTCGCGCCTATCAAGGTCAACGCTTGCCACGCCGGTTTCGTCAAGCGATAACAAACCGTCGGTCAGTCTGGCTTTGTGAACAATCAGCCCTGCAACAGGCTTTTGTACGTCATAAACATCTAAAATCGCACCCGAATCGAACACAATCGTGCCGTGGTCTGCAAGTTGCCCACCCGATTCTGCGTAAAATGGCGTTTCATTTAGCACTAATTGCACTTCAGCAGGTGCTTCGATAAACTGTTTTGCGCCATCGTCCGTAATTATGCCTAAAACTTTGACATTCGCGGTCAAGTCTTTGTAGCCGATAAATTCGTTGGGTCTGTCGAGCGATTTTTGCAGTTCATTGTAACTTTCGATGTCATTTGCGCCACGCTTTTTGATCGCATCATCACGCGCACGCTGTTTTTGCTCGCTCATAAGTGCGCGAAACTCTTTCTCGTCCACTTTAACGCCCTGCTCATGCGCGATTTCCAGTGTCATTTCAATCGGGAAACCGTATGTATCGTGCAGTTTGAACGCGGAATCGCCCGAAAGCACTGGCGTTGCGTTGTTCTGCTTCTTGCTCAACTTCTTACTGTCGCTGATTGCCAAGTCAAGTATGTTAATTCCGCCTGTCAGCGTGCGAGTAAATACGTCTTCTTCTGTGTAGATTACGTTCTCAATGCGCTTAAAATCGTCCTCCAACTCGGGGTACGATGCTTTCATTGCGTCTTTTGAATACGGAAGCACGAGTGGTAACGCTTTTTCGTCCACACCGAGCAGTTTAATCGCACGCATTGAACGGCGAATCAGCCTTCTGAGCACGTAACCGCGTCCTTCATTCGAAGGCTTAACTCCGTCAGAAACGACCATCATCGCAGAACGCACATGATCCGCGACCACTCGCATTCTAACGTCGTCCTCGTGGTTTGCGCCATAAGTTTTGCCCGAAATCTCCTGCAAACGCGCTATAACAGGAAAAGTTTCGTCAATCTCATACATATTATCTTTGCCCTGCAACAAATATGCGACGCGTTCAAGCCCCAAACCTGTGTCAATATTCTTGTTTTTTAAGGGTCCTACGATGTCAAACTCGGTTTTCGACTTCACATTTTCAATCTGCAACCCAGTAAACACCAAGTTCCAAATCTCCAAATAACGTTCTTCATCGACTACTGGTCCGCCAGGTTTTCCGAACTCAGAGCCCCTATCCACGTAAATCTCGGTGCACGGACCGCCTGGACCTGCTGCTCCTGTGTGCCAAAAGTTGTCTTTTCTGCCACGACGCTGAATACGCTCCTTTTCAAGCCCTGCAATTTCCATCCACAACGCTTCCGCTTCGTCATCGTCTTCGAACACCGTGACCCAAATGTCGTCCGCGTTGAAGCCATATTTGCCGTCCGATTGTGCGCCAGTGACCAAATCCCATGCGAAACGAATTGCGTCTTCCTTGAAGTAATCGCCGAACGAAAAGTTGCCGTTCATTTGGAAAAATGTGCCGTGCCTTGTCGTCTTACCGACCTCATCAATATCCGCAGTTCGCAAGCACTTTTGCACAGAAGTTGCACGCTTGAACGGCGGTGTCTGCTCGCCCAACATGTATGGAATAAACGGCACTACGCCAGCGATTGTAAACAGTGTCGATGGGTCAGGCGAAATAAGCGATGCCGACGGCACGACTGTGTGCCCGTTGACAGCAAAATAGTCAAGCCAACGCTTCTTAATCTCAGCAGTTTTCATAAAATCTCCTTTAATTAATGAGTAATTAGTAGTGAACGAGTCTAATGAGTAATGAACGCTCGCTAATGAGTAAGGAGTAGTGGATTCGGAATTCGCGCATTATGCGCTCATAATTAATTGTGAGCCGTAGGCGAACTCATATTTCCAATTACTCATTACTCATTACTCATTACTAATTACTCATTGCACCTTACTCATTACTAATTTTCCGCTCCATTTCCGCTTCCCTAATCTCAGCGTGCCCTTTCGCAGTCGCATAAAAATCTTTTGCAGGTTCGATAATCTTGTCGTGCGCAATCTTTTTCGCGATGTCAACTGCGCCTTTTGCCGTGTCTTGCATGGCAGGCGAGACGTAATAGTCGACAGTTTCTTTGACTTTATCTTTTGCTGTAAGTGCAATTCCTGCGCCGATTCCTGCGCCTAACGACAGCCAAAACAGTCTCTTAAACATTATTCGCCATCCTTCGCATGCTTGCCTTTGCTAGGCTCAGTATCTGTATCGCCAAAAAACTGCGGAAACTTCTCTTTCGCAGTCTCTTTTATGCCATGAAATGCGGAAGTTGCCTTAATTATCGGCTTACCGAGTGCTGCGCCATACAAATCTGAAAGTGCAGCGATGTTCTGAGTAGTTCGCCCAACTGAATCCGTAATTGCGTCGACTTTTTCCAGTTCACGATTAGTATGCTCGACTGTTTTAGTAGTCTCATCGATTAAAGGCAGAGAGTGAGTTACTGCATCATCAATATCTTTGCCCAGCGAATCGAAGAGTTTTCCCAGTTTGAACGCAGGAACGAAACACGCGAGCGAAATTACAAAGAACGCAATCGCCGCGATAAGCC
The DNA here is from genome assembly GCA_031263495.1 of Candidatus Nutricula glyptotermitis. Classification (GTDB taxonomy): domain Bacteria; phylum Actinomycetota; class Actinomycetes; order Actinomycetales; family Bifidobacteriaceae; genus Nutricula; species Nutricula glyptotermitis. Next base: position 704 of record JAISFQ010000111.1, on the reverse strand, counting down.
CCGCGATTTCTCCAAGTGACATGGCAACCTCCTTATTTACTGCCTATTATTACCTAGCGTAATACTCGACGACCAGCTGAATGTCAACGGTCACCGGAATCTCCTCGTACTTCGGTTTGCGCACCAAAGTCGTGGAAAGTTTTTCAATCTGAACGTCCAAATACTCGGGCGTTTTGCCTAGTGCATCCTGATTTGCGCCTGTTGCAGCCATTTTCATCGGTGCCATAATCTGACTTTTCGGCTTTACCATGACCACTTGACCAGGCTTAACCTGTGCCGACGGTTTGTCCAATATCTTACCGTTAACCAAAATGTGCCTGTGAGTGACCAATTGGCGTGCTTGCAAAATAGTACGCGCAAAACCTGAGCGCAGAACGACTGCATCCAAGCGAGTTTCCAAGAACTCCACCATCGAATCGCCAGTCATGCCTGGCAGACGCTTCGCATAATCGTATGCAGCCTGTAACTGCTTCTCACGCAACATATATTGCATGCGCAAACGCTGTTTTTCCTTCAAACGAATTGCATAATCAGAATCCGCCTTACGTTTCGACGCGCCATGTTCCCCTGGTGGGTATGGTCGCCTATCGAAATACTTGCGGGCTTTTGGCGTTAGCGCAAGCCCAAGCGCTCTTGAGAGACGCACTTGCTGTCTCGATTTTGTCACTGATGACATTCTTCCTCCATCTTTTATCATCACTTTA
>JAISFQ010000095.1 GCA_031263495.1 Candidatus Nutricula glyptotermitis | reverse complement strand
GGAATAAGGAGTGTAAGTTTTAGTCGTTATTATGAAAAACAGGTGAAAATTAGAATAAGAATGCAGAAATACTGTCTTATTCATAAAACTTAGAATACAGGAGGTGAAAATCGAATCTTATTCTAACTTAAGGCGTGAACTTAGAATAAGAGTGTTGGTTGTAAGAAGGTAAATTATTTTAGTAGTTCGTATGTGAACAGTTTGTCTTGGATGTGTGACCTGTAATAATCTTTTAGAGCGGATTTCAGATTAATCATAACGTCATTTACGTCATTTGCATCACCATATTTCGGTTGTTTAATTGTTTCTTTATTGACAGTAAACTCTTCCACAATATTAATTTCCTTATCAATCTGGTATGTACCAAGTTTTAAGTTAGGCATTTGTTGCACTAAAGTTTTATACTCATCTTTTTGTTTTGCAACTTTAAGTAACTTGCGCCAAAGTTTGAATAAGTGCTTTTCGCGTTCATCAAGTGTGAACTTTTTGAGTTGCTTAGTGGCAATTGTGCGATTGTCGAAGCATAACTCGTTTTTGTAGTCACGCCCATCAAAACCTATGAATGATACGCAGTGATTTTGAGGTGATAGACATGTATATATAAAGCAAGATTTAAGAAAATCGTCGTCTTCTGTGTATTTAGTGCCGCCATCAGCTGTTGTGAAGTATACGTCTTTTTCGTACCAATTCTCTTTTGGGTAAAGTTTAGCGCAAAAGAGGGGGAGTTTGACGAGATAATTATCGAATCGAAGGTGGAATCCGTAACTTTGTTCAATGCCTGCTTTATAATTCGCCCTTACTATACTTCGACTGTTGCCATCTAAATTAAAGGATGTTGCTTTGAAGTATGCGATAATATTCTTATTGTACAATGGTTTTCTGCCAGTTTTTCTGTTATATTTATCAGGGTAACCATTGGTTTGACATACGAAATTCGTTTCGACATCGTTATCAAACTTTCGCGAATCATTAAATACACTATACGTTTCATAAACCTTTTTTATTTCTATATCTTTTTCATAAACTATCTCATCATCTTCTTGTTTAAGACCTCTTTTATCGACGTAATTAAACGCTGACAAAACGAAAGTTTCCTGCTCCTTGTCAGCATTTTGCCACCATACACAACTAATTGCGCTTTCGGAAAGTTGTTTTGCATGAAAATATTTGCGGTTAAATAAAAATCCTTCTTTAAAAGTCTTATTAACAAGACCAATGCTTTTGAAATATTTAACTGGACTTAATACTATATAACTGTCAGTAGGTTGGCGCAGGTAATATTTAAATGCTGACCAAATAAATAAATTACTAATTTCACGTGTTGACGCACGCTTTTCGCGAATATGTTCCAAATTGTTTTTCATTTGCTGTGTTACAAATTCGCCTTTTCTGTCAGTAATTTTTTGCCTACTGCCCTCAAGGAAATCTGATGCGGAAGTGTCGTGATATGGCGGATTCTCTAGCATAATTACAGTAATTTTCGGATTATCGATATACTTTTTAATTGTTTCGTTGTTAATATAATCTTCAGTTAAAGCATTGCTAGATTGTATTAAACCGCCGCGAGTCGAAGTTGCTGCTTCATTAGGTGTTGGTGGAATAATATATTTGACTTTTGTACCAAGTTTTTCGAGCAAAACGAGGTATTCGTGCAGTTCATAGGTGCTTACTATCGTATGTTTAAGTTGTTCATCAGTTAACACTTCCTCCAAGTTTCCTGTTCCAGCACATCTGTCAAGAATTATATAGTCATTGCCTTTTGGTACAAGTTTAATTGCCTTTGTGACTAGTTCAGTAGCCTTTTTGCAATATGCTTTTGGTGTGTAAAATGCACCGAGTTCTTTTTTGAGTAAAGTTGGGTTGAGCGCGTCCATAATTCTGTCAAACTCGACATTTGTTTCTTTTTTGTAGGGGTAAATGCAGTCTTTAAATGTTGCAGGTTTTCTGATTTCACCTGCTGTAACTTTTGTGCTTTTATAGAATTTACCGAGAAAATCGTCTTTTGTTGAAGTGGGATTTGTTTTGTAATATATATTCGCCCAACCAAGCACGCAGTTAGCATCAATGTGTATTTTTGTGTACTCATTTGTGTTTAACGTTTTAATTAATCTTTCCTTATCGATATCTTTTGTGAGATCGTATATTGTTGTTGCACTAGGGATTTCCTTGAAAGCAATTGCGCCAACAGAACTTGGACCAGAATATACATGCTCGATTTCATTCAAGTACGTAGACGAATCATACTGAAACACTTTTGCGTCATTCAATACTATAATAAGTATATTTCTCGGCACTTTACGCCCAGTTAGTCGCATCGTTGACAGGTATTTAATAGACTGACTTAAAACTTTGCTATAGTTATTGCCAAAACTTGATTTATCAAGCTTAAACTCAAGTATATTGCCGTTTATCACACCATCGGAATGATTGCTTAGTATGTCTTCAAGTTCTAGGTTTTTTATTGACTCAATGCGTGTTTTGTAGTCATCGAAAAACGCAATTTGCCCTTCGCGCTCACTATCATATTGTTTTACATTACCCCGCATCACGCCCCACTTTCACACCCAGTGAGACAGGTTGCGTTAAATTATTGCATAGCGTTGCAGAGCGCAGAGCGAATCTGCTCTCTCTCTCTCTCTCTCTCTCTCTCTCTCTCTCTCTGCTTCATGAGAGAATAAGTTTTAGTTGTCATTATGCTCCTCCAAAATATTATGACTAATTTAAGTTTACTCTGAAAATCTGTGAGTGGCTAAAATTTCACAAACGAATTTTGCACAACTTTATGTCAGAATTCTCCCCTCACTTGTCATCAAGTAGCGCGAAACACTTTTTTGCCATTTCGCAAAAGCGCAAAGCACACACATGGGAGCTACACCCCTGCTGTTCTCAACGAACGATAGCGACAAGATGCCTCTTGCTAATACTCCACCACACTCAGAATTCCGCACCGCGAAACGAAGTGTAGCGTGATGCGGAATCTTAATTAAAGTATTGCGTAGCAATGCAATTAAAGGAATTCATTTCATTCATACTTTGATAGCACTGCGTTTCACGCCTCGCGCGGGAATCGGAATTCGCGTTGCTCATACTTTTATTGCGCTGGCGTCAGCGTACACTTCGGCTAACGCCTCGTGCCTGTTGGGGTTGTGCATTGCTACCGCGTGCGCGGTTAAGCACTCCTTGTCATCTAGCAATCGAGATTTATCTCGATGTCTGGGGATCTTACAATATCTGAAGGAAAACGCGAATAGCGTTTGACCTCATCCTATAAATTGCGAACTTCATAATGATTAATGTTGGGTTAAGTAACATTTGCAATTGAAATATATATGTGTTATAATATATAGTTAGTTAGGAAAACTCGTAGGGAAATAAGAGGTGACGGTGAGCGAAGAAGGTAAAGAGCAGGCAAAAGTAGACGTGATTTATGCACGATTGGACGAACTGCGGAGTGAAAATAGGGAGAGGCTACAGCGGATTTTGCGTGCAGGTGCTGTTGGCACGCACCAAAACAGAAGTGAGCGTGAGGCAAAGGCGGAGCATTATGAACTTCTATTGCAAACACTGAGTGCTGTCGAGGATAGGCTTGTGTTTGGAAAGTTGACGATGTCGAATGGAAATGAGCGATATATTGGACGCCTCGGAATTGCAGGTGCGGATAGAAAAACGCTACTGACGGATTGGCGTGCACCGATTGCGGAAGATTTTTATCGCGCAACGCCGACTGAACCGCGCGGGATTGCATTTAGGCGACATATATTGACGAAGTTTAGGAAAGTCGCGTCGATTGACGATGAGATTATTGACGCAGAATCGCCATATGTGCAGGAGATACTTACTTCTGGTGGCATTAAGGGCGAAGGTGCGCTGTTTAGGAAGTTGAAAGATCCGACGACTGGCAAGATGAATGATATTGTCGCAACTATCCAGGCTGAGCAGGACTTAATAATCCGTTCAAGCATGGATGGCGCACTAATTATACAAGGCGGTCCAGGAACAGGAAAAACTGCTGTTGTATTGCATAGGGCGGCGTATTTATTGTATGCGAACCGCGAAAAATTGCGTGGTGGCGTGATGCTTGTCGGTCCGAATCGCTCATTTTTGCAGTATATTGACCAAGTCATTCCGTCACTCGGCGAAACTGGTGTCACGACGACGACTATGCATAGCATCTTACCGCACATTAATGTTGGACGCATAGAAACGCATGAGGAGCAACAGATTAAAGGCATGCCTGAAATGGTTGAAGTTATTAAAAATGCGGCGAATGCGAGAAAATCTGTGCCTGCTGGAAATCAGGAGATTCCGCTCTCATCAGGTACTTTATTGCTTCGTAGGCGCGATGTGATGAGTTGCATGCGTGCGGTCGAAAAGTATAATGTACCACATAATATAGGCAGAAACATGTTTGCTAAGATGTTATTAAAGCGACTCGTGGATCAATATATTGACGAAAGACTGAAATCGGGTGCAATAAGAGGAGGAATTAGTTCTGGCGATGAGTGGTCGAAGGAAACTGTGATGAGCGATATTAGCAGTAATAGAGATGTTAGAATTGCGATTAACTTGGCATGGATGCCGATGCGACCTGAACGTTTGGTCGGTGAATTGTGGTCGAAACCGCATCGATTGAAAGAAGTTGCGCCATTTTTGACTGATAAGCAGCGCGAAGCACTTTTTCAGCCGATGATGACTGTTTGGGGGTTATCAGATATACCGCTACTGGACGAGGCTGCGGAGGTGCTAGGTGATTATTCCAAAAACTCTCCACTGCTCGCACAACAGCGCAATGAGCAGCGAAAAGCCCAATCGGAATATGCTGCAGGTATTTTAGCGATGACAGGTTCAAATATAGTCGATGCGTCGACTCTATCGTCAAGATATGAGGACGCAGATTATGTAGGTGCTGAGATCAAGAAGGAGATTTTACCTACTTATGGTCATATTATTATCGACGAAGCACAAGAACTTTCGTTTATGCAATGGCGGATGCTGAGGCGGCGTTGCCCTAGTCTTTCGATGACTATTGCAGGAGATGTTGCGCAACGCACTTCACTCGCTGGTTCGCGCGATTGGAACGCGATTATACCAAAAGTTTTTGGCGATGAGTATCACACTGAGGAACTTACGGTTAATTATCGTAACCCTTCGGAAGTTGCTGAACTGGCGATTAAGTTTGCAAAGAAAAACAAATTGTATGTCAATCAACGCACATCTTTGCGCTCTGAGGAAAAAGCAGTTCAAATAATTAAGTCCGAAAATCCAATCGATACCGCTGCTGAACATGTGATAGACCTTGCGAAACATTTCATTAACTCAGATGGAACTGGTCGAGTTTGTTGCATCACTTCCGAAAAATCACTTGCTGCCTTGTCTACTGCGATTGACAACAAAATTGCGCAAGAATTTGGCGAGGACGAGGTCAAACGCTTAAATGCACAAGAAAATTGGGAAATGCAGATTACTGTCAACACTGCGCTCAATGTCAAAGGCTTGGAGTTTGATGCCGTTTTGCTTTATGAGCCGTCGGAATTGTATGATGAACAAGAAGATGAGCAGGTCGCCATTTCTGATGTTTATGTTTCAATTACTCGTCCGACCAAGAAACTTGTGATTGTGCATGCAAAGAGATTGCCAAAAGGTTTGGGTTAAAGGTGAAAGTATGGCGGAAGTGCAAGTATGTATGTAAAAATTGATGGACTAAATGTTCATTATGACCTCAAAACTCCTAGTGGTGTGCCTGAAACTGATGACATCACTGCCAAAAGTGAAGTAATTTTTTTATTACACGGCTGGGGTTCTGATTTGAACGCATTTGCGCACATTTCTGATGTTATTTCAAGCGCATATACTGCAATTTCACTTGATTTGCCTGGATTTGGCATGAGCGATGAGCCAAAATTCGCAGAAACTGATGATGGAGCGCGTAAAGTTTGGGGTGTGCAAGAATATGCTAATTTTGTGCAGAAGTTTATTAAACATTTCCGTGCGAAAAAAGTCACTTTGATTGGACATTCGTTCGGCGGTCGCGTTATTATAAAACTACTAGGTGATGACACTCCAAATAGCCGATTAGGTTTTACGGTTAAACGCGCAGTGCTGATCGATAGTGCTGGAATATTGCCAGAAAAGACGTTTACTGACAAAATGAATGTTCAAATTTACAAAAGCGTTAAGCGGTTTTTTGCACTTCCAGCAGTTAAAACGGTTTTTCCGCAACTACTTGAGCAATACACGAGAGGTAAAGGTTCATACGACTATCAAAACGCGACTGGTGTTATGCGTGATGTTCTCGTCAAAACAGTGAACGAAGATTTAACACCACTTTTACCTAACATAACCCAGCCCACGCTCTTAATTTGGGGCGAAAACGACACTGACACGCCACTTCATGATGCGCAAGTTATGAAAGAAACTATTCCGAATGCTGGACTGGTGATTATTCAAGGCGCAGGGCACTTTTCGTTCGTCGAGCAGCCAATCGTGTTTGAAAAGGTGATTAGGGAGTTTTTGGAACTGAGCACTTGAAAAAATTATAAGTTTATGCGGATGTGATTATAAGGTTAGTTAGTAATGAGTAATGAATAGTTAATAATTAATAATTAATTAATAATTAATAATTGCGCTCACCTTTCTGGCTCGCGCGAGAATCGGAGTTCAGGCTACGCCTTCACGCTTTTATTGCGCTGCGTTTCACTGAGTGCGTTTGAATCGGAATTCGCCTGACGGCTCACGCTTTGATAGCGCTGGCGTCAGCGTGCGCTTCGCGCCCGCAGACTTGCGCATTGCTTGGATTTTTCACACTGAAAAATCCAAGCCTCTGCTGTGAAGCTGCTTTTGGGTTAAGAGTTACATTGCAGCAGAGTGGCTTGGCTTGCCATAGGCAAGCCAAGCCTTAGCGCAACATAAAAAATAACAAGCAGTAGCGAAGTTGTTTTGTGTGTTGCGGAGTAAAAGCGTGAGCGAAAGCGAACTCCTTTTTGTACGTAGCAAGCAGTACTCTTAATGTCGCGCAGTACTTCACCTCTGAATTCCGCACCGCGAAACGAAGTGTAGCGTGATGCGGAATCTTGAAATGGAGGAAAATGCGAATGAGCATTTGACCCCATTTGACCCTATGAGCGATAGCGAATGCGATTTAATTGCATTGCTGCGCAATACTTTAATTAAGACCCCGCATCGGAGTGCGGGGTTCTGAGGTAAAGTATGAGCGAGTAGCGAATGATAAGGAATGTAAAGCAACATCACCCGCATCTACTAAACCAAGAAACAAAACCAACCCAACATTCAAGCCCAACATCCCCAACCTGAGCTTAACCCCGAGTAACATCCAGCTAACGAAGTGCATCGCCCACGTCTGGCAAGCCAAGGTATATCTAAACAATCAAAACCAACTCCCCCAACCTGACCTTAACCCCGAGCGAAGTTTACATAACAAGGCAACAACACTCACGTCTACCAAACCAAGAAACAAACCCAACCTTCAAACAAAACCACCCACAACCTGACCTTAACCCCGAGCGAAAAGGCAACTTCAGGAGTTTTGCGAAATTATTTTATTTTGCATTAAACTTTAGTAGCAAACACGAAATATGTTTGTGGTGAATTCGTAAAAGCTTAATATATGCACACTGCATATTTTAAGCCTAGAAGAAACACAAATATATTTCCTGTTTGCGTACTTAACGAGCAGAGAAAAATAAAATAATTATGCAAAACTCCCCAGTACTGCTTTTTCAGCGAAAGTTATTCACAGAGTTATTCACAAAACGCACCATAAGCAGGTAATTTTATAAAATGCCTGCTAAGCGCACTTTTACCAGTTCAGAGCACTATGTTAACAAAACGTTAACAAAAATGTGAAAATTTGAACATATGTTCAAAAAAGTTATTCACAGAGTTATTCACAGGGCATTTTACTGCGTTAACTCTTATCTTGGCAGGTCAAAAGCGACTTTTCGCGCATTTTCAGTAGTTTTAAGGACGTGAGCAGGTATTTTAGAGGTTGGCGCGAACTCGCCATACTTATTTATTGTAGCCTGTTCAATTAGAAAGTCGCAAATCGCTGGATTTTTGGGCAAAATAGAGCCATGTAAATACGTACCGATTGTGTTTTTATAAATTGCTCCTTCGGTTTTATCTGTTTCATTGTTTCCAACGCCATTCAACACTTTCGCAAGTGGCAATGTTTTTTTACCATCAAAAAAAGTCTGCCCACTGTGATTTTCGTAGCCTACTATCTTGCCAAAACGATCACTTTCGGTAGTAATATTACCTATTAAACGCGTGGTTTTTCCGAGTGTATATATATCAAACACGCCGATTCCGTCAAGAAAATTGTCCTCGTAAGTTTTGAAATATAGTCCATAGAGCTGGTAAAGCCCGCAAACCATGAGCTGAGGTGTCCCATTTTCCGCGAGTTCTTGCAGTTTTGGTGCTATAATTTGCAAATCCTGCATAATCTTTAATTGTCCAGAATCTTGACCGCCGCCACCGATTAAAATGTCGCATTCACTAGGGAAAACATTCGTTTCGTTGTGGGAGACAATTTTGGGCGTGTAGCCATACCATTCAAGTCTTCGTTTCACAGCCAGCACGTTTCCTGCGTCACCATAAATGTTCATGCTCCTCGGATATAAATGCACAATAGTAATTTTGCGTTCACTCATTTTAACCCACTTTCTTGTATTTCTGTGACTTTTGCCAATTCAGAGCGTATTTTTAACATCGCGGTATATGTGCAATATATCCTATTTATTGGTGCATTTTGGGCATCTGATGTGAAAGTAGAAAGTGCGGATTTTATGTCATCATTTATCCAAGTAGGCGTGATTAAATCATACATTAAGCGAAGTGCCATATCGTATGCGCGAGTGCCAGAAACTAGGCTCACAGTAGTGTTTTCATTATGTAACGGAGTAAAATCTACGTCCCATAACCAGCTCATGTCTCTTCCGTCTGCGTATTCATCACTAATCGCAATCATGACCTGCGTTTTATCATCTGCATTACTATTTTCAAATGATTCTAGCGCAAGTCTGAAACCACTTGGATTTTTCACAAGCACTAATTCCAGCTCAGCACCATTATTCAAAGTAATTTTCTCGCCCCTACCAAACGCTGGTGTGACATTTTCAAGCGCACTTATAAGCGAGTTTTTGTCAAAGTCACCATCCAAAATCGCATTTACAAGTTGAAGCGCAGCAGCCACATTGTAGATGTTATATAAGCCTCTCACTTTGAGTTTCACATCAATTGACTCGCCGTTTAATAGGTATGTAGCACTAGAATCTGTAAATGAAAGTAAAGTTGTTGCATTCACTGTGAGCGTTTTTGAGAGTTTTTGAGAGTTATTGCGCGTTTTTGATTGAATTTGAGTATTTTGAGAAATTACTGACTGTTTTGTAAGCGTGTCGTCATACAACTCGTCATCTGTCGGAAAAAGTGCTTTTAATTCTGGAGCGAGTGAAAAATAACTAACATCCACTTCTTGTTTAGCAGCATCAGTAGATTTCATAATTCTATAATCTTCACTGTTCAAAACTATTTTTTTTGTCGTACGTTCGGCTAGAGAATAAAGCATTCGTTGGGTGTTGTCGATTTCGCCGAATCTATCCAATTGGTCGCGCATTACGTTCAGGTGCAGAGAGTATTCTGGCTGAACTTTGTTTGCAAAATGCACAGCGTACGCCTCGTCAAGTTCTAAAATAGCGATGTCATATGGCAAATTACCTTTGCAATCCGCTTTTTCTAGGATAGCAGATATCACGCCACGCGTAAAGTTTGAGCCAGTGGGATTTGTGAAAACGCGTAAATTTTGGCTTTCGAGCAATGCTGAAGCAATTCTAGTCGTCGTCGTTTTGCCATTTGTGCCAGTAATTACAGCGACTCCGAGTGGCAATTGCAAGAGCATTTTGCTTAAAAAATCAGGACAAAGTTTCTCAATCACCATTCCTGGCAGGGCAGATCCGCCACCACGCAGTCTAGCGAGGGCACGCAACAATTTGCCAAGAATTATGTAAAAGCGCATGTTTTAAGTATAGCACGCTTGCGTACGTGAATGAGCAGATTCAAAGCATTACAGCGCATCTTCTGTGAAAGTAATACTTTCAAGCACCACGTTTTTCAGTGGTTTATCTGATGGATTCGTAGGAGTTGCGGAAATTTTGTCAACTATCTTTTTGGAATCGTCATCTGCAACTTTGCCGAAAATCGTATGTTTACCATTTAAATGTGGCGTTGGAACAGTCGTAATAAAAAATTGCGAACCATTTGTGCCTGAGAGTTTTCCTGTGACAGGGTTAGTGCGTTTGCCTGCATTAGCCATCGCGAGTAGATATGATTCAGAAAATGTTAATTCGCTGATTTCGTCATCAAATGTATAGCCAGGACCGCCCATCCCACTTCCTAGTGGATCGCCACCTTGAATCATAAAACCACCAATTACGCGGTGGAAAAGTGTTCCATCATATAGTGGTTCTTTTGCGGTTTTACCTGTTGCAGGGTTTTTCCATTCACGCTCACCCTTTGCCAATTCGACAAAATTCTTCACCGTCACTGGTGCTTGGTTTGGGAACAACTCTAAGTTAATGTCGCCCAAATTTGTATGCATTACTGCGTTAATTTTTTCCATGTTAATATATTACTAGATTTCGGCGTTAAATACAATTGATAACAAACCCGCTTGGTATGCTGCATATTATACGAATGTTGTGGTGCATAAATTCTGTTCTTACTGTATACTATTTCTGTATCCTAGCATATGCAGAATATTTTGGAACATAAATTATCAATAACATAGTAGCACCGATTCCAAATCCAGCAGTTAGTCCAATTCCGAGCGATAGTGAATGGATAGCAATGCCTAGTGATATTGTTAAAGGTCCTAGCATGTTGCCTGTGTCGCGTAATAATGACCAAATGCTAAGAAACTTTGTGCGATATGTTACAGGTGCAACATCTGCGCCAAGAGTCATTACGATTCCAGAACTTGTGCCATTCGCAATACCCAAAAATGCTGCGACTAAAAGGTAACTCCAAAAATCGGCAGTAAAAACAAGCACAAACATTCCGAGCGTCATCGCAATCATACTAGGAATCGCAACATATAATCTGCCAAATGTGTCCATAATCTTGCCAGCAGGATAGAATGTTATCACTTCAAAAAAGCCTGAAATTCCATACACAAGCGCAATCAACTGCGGATTAAGTAATATTTCTTGACCCAAAAGTGGCAAACCAGTTTGCCTTCCTGCGCGAATTAAGCTAATTAGAAGCACTGCAATGCCTAATGTCATAAACAGTTTATAGTGTTTTTGAAATATATTACGTGCGTTAAACTCTTTTGTATTGCTGATAGGAGTGACAGATTGCGTGTCTTTTTGCCACACTTCTATGCGTTTGTAAACCAGTTTTACTATAATTAAAATAGCCAACGTGATTAGCGACAGCATGCTCGCAAACAGGTAAATATTGTTCACACTTTTTTCGTCAGTCAAAAGTGCAGTGAATAATGGACCCAAGAATATGCCGATTCGGATTACTCCACCGAGCGTAGTGAGAGCGCGTGCACGAAATTTTGGTGAGATAACTTCTGTAACATAAGATTGGCGTGCTAGCATGAATATTGCATTGATTGCACCGAGAACGAATATGCAAATAGCGTGCTGAATCCAGTCGTTAGTAAGATATAGAATTAGGAATAACGCCGACGCTAGCAAGGCACCTAGCATCATTGAAAGTCTGTCGCCGATTATGCTAGCAAGTTTACCAGCAGGAATGTCCGCAAGCACTTGTCCAAGGCACAAAAGTAACATTACAATGCTCGCTTCAAATACGCTTGCTCCCAATAAGGTTGCATCAATTGCCACGATTGGCATAATCGCGCCCATTGCAGTCTCAAAAAATACCTCTGGCAAATATACAGTTGGAATCATCGATTTTATGTCAGATTTCATGTTTATAATTGTAGCACTTTAATTTAATGCGTAAGGAGTAAGGAGTAAGGAGTAATAAGTAATGAGTAATGAGTAATGAGTAATGAGTAAGGAGTAAGGAGTAATGAGTAAGGAGTAAGGAGTAATGAGTAAGGAGTAATGAGTAAGGAGTAATGAGTAATTGGGAATCGGAGTTTGCGTAGCAATGCGATTAAAGGAATTCGCGTTGCGAATACTTTTAATTAAGATTTAGCATCACGCTACACTTCGTTTCGCGGTGCTAAATTCTGAATAGAAGTACTCAGTGGCATTATGAGTACTGCTCGCTACGCATGAATCGGAGTTCGCCTAACGGCTCACACTTTTAGACCGCAACTTTTTCAAAACAACTTCGCTTACGCTCGTTCTTTTGAAAAGTTGCGCTTAGGCTTGGCTGCGACTTGCCAAGCCACTCTACTGCAGAGTTACTCCCAGTCCAAAAGTAACTTCACAGCAGAGGCTTGGATTTTTCATTCTGAAAAATCCAAGCAATGCGCAAGTATTGTTGCGCCGTAGGCGAAACCATACGCCAGCGCTATAAAAGTATGAGCGAAAGCGAATTCCGATTCCCGCGCGAGGCGAAGCCGAGCGCAATTATTAACTATTAACTGGCGCGTAGCGATTAATTATTAACTAGCGTAGCGAGGCGTTAGCCGAAGTGTACGCTGACGCAGCGCTATAAAAGTATGAGCGAAAGCGAATTCCGATTCCCGCGAGCGAAGCGAGCAATCAAAGCGTGAGCCGTTAGGCGGACTCCTTATCAAACGCGTTGCGCGAAACGCAACGCAATTATTCATTATTCACTATTCATTATTCATTGCACGCCAGCGCTATAAAAGTATGAATGAAATGAATTCCTTTAACTGCATTGCTACGCCCTTTGTCATCCTCAACGGAGCAAAGCGAAGTGCCCGAGGATCTTAATCAAAAGTATCGGCGTTAGCCGATTCCATTTCAAAGTGGAGCGTGTGGGGAAGTCTAGAACCCAAAACTTCCCCACAAAACGCTACTCAACTAGGGAGTCTCAGTCCAATCTAAGTAACCACTTACTCCAGTGAATATGGAGTCAACTAGAGATCCTGTGCCTCCGTTTTCAAGTACCACAGGAGTGCCACCTTGATTGACCGTAATATCAGATTCTGCTGGATTAGAATACGACCTTCCTTTAAGCGTGCCTTGATTGACTACTATTCGCGATGCAGCATCTGCTGCATCGCCCGAAGGAGAGCTCGCTGCTACGCCGTAAATACCGTGCTCCGCATCCAGAACGGTTGCAAGGGCTGTGTCAGGAATGTCAATCGTAAGAACTCTGCCTACGCGAATAAACAATCTGTACGTCAAACCTAAACCTTTTTTAACTGTCAGATTTGCGTTCACGTTTACTTCACCAGTCACTCCAATGCCTATATCAATATAACCATCGTTTTTATCAGCCTCGCTTGACCAAACGGCGATGCTATCTTTATCATTAGGCGCGACGAAGAATCCATAACTGAATCCTTGAGAATCAAGAGCTGCTTTTACCCAACTGTCATCATTTCCGTAGCGATCTCCTGGACCTATCAAGACGCTCGAGCCCCATCTTGCTGTAATGGTTGATCCAGTACCTAGAGGCCATGCAGTTAACGAGCCATCACGCAATATTCCGCCTTGACGGACAGTAATGTTTCCGCTGTTGAAACCGCCTGTGTATCCGCCCATTAACTTTCCAAAATCTGGATACGATGCTGGTGTCGCTATATATATGTTAAAATATGCACCATCATTTACAACAAAGCGTGAACCTGAGTATGACGTGTTACCGTCACCTAGCAAACCGCCATCTCCTGCTGCGTTTGATGGAATGCGAAATTCTGGAAGTGACGAATTATCCACTCCAGGCAACCCAACCTGTATCTCAACTGGACGCGTCGCATCTCCGCTGTTCGGAATCTTATCACCCTTAACTTCAATCAAATCATCTGCAGCATTCGTTTCATCAAG
>JAISFQ010000078.1 GCA_031263495.1 Candidatus Nutricula glyptotermitis | reverse complement strand
CCACGTGAGTGGGGGTGATCCTAATCCCATGCACTACATTGTGCTTATCGTTTAATGTTCCCCACGTGAGTGGGGGTGATCCCCGCTAAGCGCATATGGGCAGGCATAACCAAGAAGTGTGCCCCACTTGAGTGGGGGTGTTCCCATTAAATTGAAATTCCGCATCTACGTGCGGAATTCTGAGTGGGAGTATTTCTGGGTTATGAGAGGGAGTAGTTCTGGGTTCTGAGGTGAGTATGAGCGGATTAGGGGGTGACAAGTGAGGTAAAGTATACCTTCTGAATTCACACCGCCGTCCCGCGTTTCGGCACAAACATCTCACCCATGTCGACGCCTTCTAATTCAAGCAGTTTTATTTTATACTGCAAACCGCCTGCGTAACCTGTCAAATTGCCATTTGCACCGACGACTCTGTGGCACGGAACGATGATTGAAATGGGGTTGTGCCCAACTGCGCCGCCGATAGCCTGCGCACTCATCCGAGTTTTACCAGTCTGCACTGCGATTCTTTTTGCAATATCGCCGTAAGTCATCACGGAGCCATATGGTATTTCGCGCAAAATATCCCACACTGACTGCCTAAATTCACTGCCTTCGGGTGCTAACGGTAACTCTGCAATCTGCGGTTTTTTGCCTGCGAAGTATCTATCCAACCAATCTTTTGCGTGCTCAAACACAGGTAAATCGTCCTTTTGCTCGGCATTTGTTAGCAATCCAGCACCGTAATGCTTTTGCCCTACGAGCCACAATCCGACCAAGTTTTCGCCATCTGAGAGCAACGTAAGCGCACTGATTGGCGATTGATAACTAGTTATATAATGCATTTTTCTCCTTTCATAATGCGTTCCAAATATTAACTACTGCATAACTACGCCACGGTCGCCAATGCTCGGCAACGCGCAACATTTCTTTTGGCGAATAGGCTGTGAGCACCTTTTTTACGCCAAAATCGGTTTCCAAAAATGCGTCCGTCCAACCAAAAACACGCATCGCGACGTATTGCGCTGTCCACGAACCGATTCCTTGGATTGCAAGCAGTTTTTGTATTACGTTTTCGGGGTTTGAGTAGGCAATTGTAAACAACTCGTTCGACTGAAAAAGTTTCGCCAATTCCATAATCGTCCGCGACCTAGTCGCAATAATGCCTAACTTTCCCAAACTTTCTGTAGCCGAATCACCAAGTGCCGAAATGTCGGCAGGAGATGGGAAAACGTGCGTCAAACCGTCAACATCCGTCGCAACCTTTGTGCCCAAATCTGCCACAAGCCGCGCAGTCAGTGTACCAGCCGCTTTTACAGTAATTTGTTGCCCCAACACTGCGCGTACTGCCATCTCAAACGCATCAAAACAGCCTGGCAATCGCGTTCCCAACTTGCATAAATCAGGACGCAAATCGTTCATCTGCTGTAATGTTTCGTAAACTGCATGCGGATCGCAGGATAAGTCAAATTGTCGCTTAACTCGCGCCAAAACAGTAGGCAGAGCAGGCAATAAACTCTCGCTAACAGTCAGTAGTAGCGCATTTTTGGATGCATTATTACGTATAACATACCGACCGACGGTTTGTTGTGTGTCATTATCTGCACTGCCTGTGTTTGTAAGGCGCACAGTGCGAGAATATGCATCATCTTTTACCACCTCAACGCCCTTAATCGCACGCACAGCAAAAAAGTTCAGCATTTCCTTCCAGTGGTACGGCGGACGGTAGCCAAGCGCAAGTGTTATATCGCCATTTTTGGGCTTATCTGCGCTCGTTTGTTTACGCAATGCACTCGGTGTTAGGCGATAATGCGCTTTGAACAGGTCATTAAAACGACGCACGCTGCCAAAACCCGCAGTCATCGCGACGTCTAAAACTGGCAAATTCGTGTCAGTCAGCAAACTTTTCGCCAAAAGCAACCTACAAGTTTGCAGGTATTTAACTGGCGAAATGTGATATTCGTTCGCAAAAACACGACGCAGATGACGTTCGCCATAATGAAGTTGATTAGCAATTTCCGCCAAACTTTCATCATTTGCGCAGTTTTCCTCCAACAACTTCGCCATTCGTGACGCCAAATTTGCAGAGTAATCAGTAACTGAACTTGGCGCGATTTCAGGTCTGCAAAGCAAGCATGGACGATGTCCTGCCTGCTCAGCCTCCGCTGCAGTCGCAAAAAATGTGCAGTTTTGTGGTTTCGCAAGTTTCGCGCGACAAACTGGTCTGCAATAAATGCCAGTCGACCGTATGCCTACGAAAAACCGTCCATCAAAACGCGTATCTTTCGCCTTAAACGCCACATATAATGCTTCATCGTTACTAATCACATAATAATATTACCACAGCTTGCGTGCAGAAATGGCTGTTTTCGGACATAATATTTTGGCTAATGAGTAAGGAGTAATGAGTAATGAGTAATTAGTAAGGAGTAATGAGTAAGGAGTAATGAGTAAGGAGTAATGAGTAAGGAGTAAGGAGTAAGGAGTAATGAGTAATTGGAATCGGAATTCGCCTAACGGCTCACGCTTTTATTGCGCTGCGTCAGCGTGCGCGTTGCGCCCGCTGGGGTTGTGCATTGCTTGGATTTTTCATTCTGAAAAATCCAAGCCTCTGCTGTGAAGCTGCTTTTTGTTTAAGAGTTACATTGCTAAGGAGTGGCTTGGCTTGGCGTAGCCAAGACAAGCCTTAGCGCAACTTTCAAAAGAACGAGCGCAAGCGAAGTTGTTTTGTGTGTTGCGGGGTAAAAGCGTGAGCACGCGTAGCGTGCGAACTCCGATTCATGCGCAGTGAGAAGTACTCTTAATGCCACTGAGTACTTCTACTCAGAATTTAGCACCGCGAAACGAAGTGTAGCGAGATGCGGAATCTTGAAATGGAGGAGAATGCGATTGAGCATTTGACCCTCGCGAATGAGCGTTTGTCCCTGTGAGCGATAGCGAACTCCGTTTAATCGCATTGCTCCGCGATGCTTTATTTTAAGATTCCAGAGGGTCGGACGCTCCTCGCGTTGGGTCGCAGGGGGTCAAATGCTCAATCGCATTTTCCTTCACCTGCTCCTACACAGAATTCTGAGGTGGAGTAGTGCGGAATTCTGAGGTGGAGTATAAGCGTAACGAATTCCCACTCCTCGTCCCCCGTGTCGCGCTCACGCTTGCACGAGGGCAGGTTCCGTCACCTTTGGCGACACCCAATCGAGATTTATCTCGATGTCTGGGCATCTTAGGTCTAGCGAGGTGCAACATACAATTCTCGAATGTAAGGTTCTCGGGCACTTCGCTTTGCTCCGTTGAGGATGACAAAAGGCATACTGTGTAATGTTTTAGTGTAAAAGTAGAATCCTACAGAATCTCGAACGCTACCACATTTCCGAAACTTGTTGCATGCGGAAAATAATCGTGCTATACTTTTAACATAATGGATAATGTATAAGTAATAATGAATAATTGCGGTTGGAATTCGCACATAGGCTCTCATAATCAATTTTGAGTGGCTATTGGACTCCGAATTCAATTATTAATTATCTATTGTTCATTATTAATTAAAAGTGAAGGAGAGACTATGACAGTCAAAATAGGTATTAACGGCTTTGGCAGAATTGGCCGTAATTACTTTAACGCCGCATTTAGGAGCGGTGCAGATATTGAGGTCGTCGCTGTAAACGACCTGACAAGTAATAAAACTTTGGCACATTTGCTGAAGTATGATTCGCTAATCGGGCGCTTCCCAGGTGAAGTTACATACGATGACGAGGCGATTTATGTAAATGGCAAGAAGATTAAGGTTTTCGAGGAAAAAGATCCTTCTAAACTGCCATGGGGCGAGGTTGGCGCCGATGTAGTAATTGAATCAACAGGACGTTTTGTTGATGGCGATGCTGCTCGTGCGCATATTGCAGGCGGTGCGAAGAAGGTTATTATTTCCGCACCTGCTAAGGGCAATGTTGACGCGACTTTCGTAGTGGGCGTAAATGATGGCGATTACGATCCAGCGAAGCATCATGTGATTTCAAACGCATCATGCACGACTAACTGCTTGGCTCCGTTGGCTAAGGTTTTGGACGAGGAATTTGGCATTAAGCAGGGCTTGATGACTACGATTCACGCTTACACTGGCGACCAAAACTTGCTCGACGGTCCGCATAGCGATTTGCGTCGTGCGCGTTCAGCAGCGATTAATATCGTGCCGACTTCGACAGGCGCAGCGAAGGCAATTTCGTTAGTTCTGCCTCGTTTGAAGGGAGTTTTGGATGGTTATGCAATTCGCGTACCTGTGCCGACTGGCTCGGTCGTCGATTTGACGTTCCACCCAGGAAAGACAGTGACGGCGGAAGAGATTAATGCAGCAGTTAAAAAGGCTGCTGAAGGTGCACTTAAGGGCATTTTGAAGTATACAGAGGACGAAATCGTCTCTACTGATATTCAGGAAGACCCAGCATCCTCAATCTTCGATGCTAAACTTACAAAAGTGCTCGGTGACGAGGTAAAAGTCGTTTCTTGGTATGACAATGAGTGGGGCTATTCGAACCGTTTGGTCGAGTTGTCCGAACTTGTTGGCAAGAAATTGTAAAGTTTTCTAGACTTTATCCATAAATTGTACTGAGAGCAAAGTTGGTCTTTTTTTTCTTTATCCTGACTTTGCTCTTGGTACGCATTATCTATGTGCAGTCATGCCATTTAGTTTGTAAAATGGTAGAATATATATATGCAATGGATTGTTGCCACCTTAGCTCAGTTGGTAGAGCGCATCACTCGTAATGATGAGGTCTGGAGTTCGATTCTCCAAGGTGGCTCTGAAAAGGTATGAAATGAGTTTAACGAGAGACACCAAAGAGGAATTGTCGATTACTAGCACTGATGGTCAGACGCAAGAGAGGCTGGAAGCACTCGTTATTGTAAGGCTTGCGGGGGAGATTGTTAGGCAGGGTGGCATGGTTTCGATGAAAGTTAGCCTTGATTCTGAAGAGTCAGGGCTTAGGTTGCAGGCACAAATAAGGCGTCAGTTTGGCATAAAATCGCGCTTAGTCGAGATAGTTAACTCAAATTTGCGCAATGCGACTCGCTATCTTGTCGAGTTTCCTGTGCCCAACTTGGCATTTTTAGATGCTTCAGGCTTCATCGGTCGAGATGGCAAGCAAATACGTGGTTTACCAGGAGAATTGGTCAATGTGACTCGCAAAAATGCATTTGCTGTACTTCGTGGAGCATTTATTGCCCGCGGTACGCTCAATGGATTGAACCGCGTTCCTGTTATTGAGATTTCCACGCCTAACTTATTTATTGCTATTGCACTTTCGGGAGTTGCTAAGCGCATTGATATAATTACTAAAGCGCAGAGCATAAAAGATTATGCAAAAGTCGTCATCCGTGACCCCGACATGATTTCAAAGTTTTTAGAAGTTTGCGGTGCGAATGACACAAAAAAGAAGTTTGATAGCGATAAGGAAATGTATAAACTACGCATTTCGCTTAACAGGAAACAGAACTTTGACACCGCGAACATTAAACGTAGCGTGGATGCGGCAGTTTTGACAGTCCAGAAATTGAAAATCGCACTTAATTTACTTAACGATGAGTTACCTGAGCACTTGCAAAAACTCGCCGATTTGCGTATGCGAGATATTGAACTTTCCTTAGAAGATTTAGGCGCACGAATGGTTCCGCCAATTACTAAAGATGCAGTTGCTGGGCGTTTTAGGCGCATTTGGCAGTTGGCTGATGCTAAAGCCGCTGAAATGGGTGTTCCTGGACCTAGTAGCGTAAAATCTGATGTAAAGTAAGGCTAGTGAAAGGCGTTCGCTACGCTCACACATTGAATTAAGATTCCGCATCACGCTGCACTTCGTTTCGCGGTGCTAAATTCGGAAATAAAGTACTGCGTGACACTAAGAGTACCGCTTGTTACGTACAAAACGGAGTTCGTTTTTTGTTAGTGTTTCGCTGCTGTTAAGTACAAAACGGAGTTCGCCTACGTGCTCACGCTTTTACTCCGCAACACACAAAACAACTTCGCATACGCTTGTTGTTTTTTATGTTGCGCTAAGGCTTGGCTTGGCTACGCCAAGCCAAGCCACTCTGCTGCAGAGTTACTCTTTTGCATAAAAGTAACTTCACAGCAGGGGCTTGGATTTTTCGGGACGAAAAATCCAAGCACTGCGCAAGTCGACGGGCACGAGGCGGTAGCCGAAGTGTACGTTGACGCTAGCGCAATCAAAGCGTGAGGCGAAAGCCGAACTCAGATTCAACCGCACTCAGTGAAACGCAGTGCTATTAGAGTATTAGCAAGGCGAATGCCTTTAACTGAAACGAACAGTATTTTTAACAAAAATACTGTATACTTAAACTATGCAGAGTGCGAAAAGTACAGTTATCGCGATTGATGGTGGAGCCGGAGTAGGAAAATCTTCGACATCGAAGAAAGTGGCGAGTATATTAAACGCTACGTATTTAGATACTGGTGCCATTTATCGCGCATTCACGCTGTTTTGCCTGTTAAACCACGTAAATGTGGATAGTGAGACAGAAGTTACGGCACAACTTGACGCATTTCTACGTGACGTTTATATTTCCATAAACCCTGATGAAACTGCACTCATGATTGCTGATAACGATATTACACAAGAAGTTCGTTCAGAAGTTGTGTCGCTACATGTAAGCAAGATTTCTGCATACCCAAGTGTTCGTGAAAGATTGATTAAAATGCAGCAAGATATTATCGCTGAGCAGGAAAAAATAGTTGTGGAAGGACGAGATATTGCAAAAGTCGTCGCACCTCATGCTGTGCTTAAAGTGCTATTAACCGCAAGCGAAAAGGCGAAAGCGGAGCGTAGGGGGTTGGAATTGCATGCCGATACTGTCTCTACCCAAAAACAACTTGAGGAGCGCGATAAGGCGGATTTAAAAGTAAATGACTTTGATGCGCCAGATGCAGATGTAGAAGTAGTTGACAATACTAACTTGTCAATTGATGAAACTGTGGATGTGATTGTTGATTTGTTTTGGCAGAAAATGAGTGAAAATGACTCAATTTTGACTGATTTTGAGCCTGTTTTGGACGTAAAAGCCATGCATTTGCCACGCGTTGCAGTTATTGGACGTGCAAATGTTGGCAAATCTACATTTATCAACAGAATTATCGGTTCACGCGCTGCGATTGTCGAAGATACACCAGGTGTCACGCGAGATAGAGTCGAGTATTTGGCATCATGGAATGGCAAAGATTTTGAACTAGTCGACACTGGTGGGCTTGAGTTGCAAGGCGATATTTTACAAAATTACATTACAGAGCAGGCTAAACGTGCGATTGACGAAAGTGACGTGATAATATTTTTGGTCGATGCTGCGATTACTGCAAGTTCAGTCGACTCCGACATAGTAAAATATATTAGGCGTTCAAAAAAGCCACACATTTTGGTCGCAAACAAGGCTGATGACAGTGTACTCGAACTCTCTGCTGCAAGTTTTTGGCAATTAGGACTCGGTGAACCTTATCCGATTTCTGCACTTCATGGCATCGGAATTGGCGATGTGCTTGATGAAATTATGAAGATTATGCCTGCTGAAGGTTCTGGTCGTGATGCAAACATGGAGTATCGCAAGGTAGCACTCGTCGGTAGACCGAATGTTGGAAAATCGTCGTTATTAAATAAGTTCTCTAAAAAAGAACGCTCAATTGTTTCTGAGCAGGCTGGCACCACGCGTGACCCAGTCGATGAGCTTATCATTCATGATGGTGTTAACTGGTTATTCGTCGACACTGCAGGAATTAAACGCAAGTTTACAAAAGATTCAGGTGCGGATTATTATTCCGCAATTCGTGCCAATATAGCAATTCAGAATGCTGAAGTGGTCGTCATAATAATTGATGCATCACAAGAGATTGCTGAGCAGGACATTCGTTTGATTAATGAAACTATATCATTTGGGCGTGCGATAGTTATTGCGCTTAACAAATGGGATTTAATGGATGATGATCGCCGTGAATACATAAATCGTATACTTGACCAGGACTTATCGCACACACCATGGATTCCTATTCTGCGCATTTCGGCACTAACTGGCAAAAATGCAGAGAAACTATTTCAACATATGCGCGAGGCACTTAAATCATGGGATATGCGCATTTCAACAGGTAGATTGAATGCATTTTTAAGCGATTTACAAGCGGCTCATCCACATCCAATTCGTGGCGGCAAACAGCCTAGAATACTCTATGCAACACAAGGTTCAATTCGTCCACCGCATTTTGTACTATTTTCAACTGGATTTTTAGAGCGGAATTATCGAAAGTATATTGAACGTAAACTCCGCGAAACATTTGGGTTTGACGGAAGTCCTGTCAAAATTTCAGTCAGAGTGCGTGAAAAAAGGAGGCGAAAGTGAAAGAATCGCCTAAATCCACTAAAACCATCGAAAAGCGTCCACAAGCTGCAAGTAAACGAAACAAACCGACGGTCGGTATCCGTAGTAAATTAGACAACCGTGGTATTCGTGCATTAATTTACGTGCTCACACTCATTTTATGCATTTTCATATTGAATGCTCCATTTCATAATTACCTAACGAGCAGAGAGGAGTTAAATGTTGCCGAAACAGAGTATACTCAAATCAAGAGTCAGTACGATACGCTACAGGGGGAGCTCAAACAGTGGGACAACAAAAACTACATTATCACGAAGGCACGTGAACGTTTGGGCTATATTATGCCTGGCGAAACACTGATTCGAGTTGTAACTCCGAAAGAGAAAGTCGAGGCAAAACAGCAAAAAGTTAGTGAAAAAAATGCCGAAACTCCTATAAATGTGAAAATTAAGCCATGGTATGAAAAATTGGCAGAAACAATAACTGCTGCTGATAATGCGACTAAGATTAAAGAAGCGGATGCCAAAAAGAAGGCGGACGAAAAAAAGGCTGCAGATGAAGGTCAAAAAGAATAAATATGCATCCAAAAGATTACGCAATATTCCTAAAGTCTCCTACTGAAAGGTGCTTTTCAAAAGAAGCATCAGAGAAAGATTATATTACGATTACTGAACAATTGGGAAGAAAACCGCGCGGATTGCTAGAAATATCTTTTCGCATGCATGATGAAACTCCTGCAGTAATAAAAACTTCGCCGATGATTGATGCTAAAATCCCCTTTCCAACACTATATTATCTCACACACCCTTCACTCGTTTACGCATGTTCAAAACTGGAAGCAGACGGCTATATGCTTTACCTAAATGGACTTTTGACTGCTGACTCTGAATTGCGCGAAAAATACGAAACTGCGCATAAACTCTATATTCTTTCCCGCGATAACGTCCTAAAAGTACCTGAACTCGCAAACTTTTCCGCAGGTGGCATGCCGAATCGTGTTAAATGCCTACACTCACTAGTCGCACATTCACTCGCCGCCGGAAAAGGAGTGCAAGTGATTGGCGATATTGTGAGTGAGCAGATTTGGTGCGCCTTTGCTTTCTAGGTATCGTGAGTTAGTGCGCGACACGGGAGTGAGGGGGGGGGGGGGGATTATGTTTCGCTCACTGCGTTTGATTCGGCATTCGCTTTGCGAATACTCTGATAGCACTGCGTCAGCGTGCGCTTCGCGCACTCTGACTTGTGCATTGCTACCGCACGCGTGGTGCACTTTACCCTACTTGTCGTCACGTAGTGCGTGAAACGTTTTTTTGTTTGTCATCTAGGTAGCGTGAACGAAGTGAATGCGACACGGGATCTGGCTTCATGCACCTTACGTACTTTCTCGCTGATGCAGATCCCGCATCGCATTCGCTTGCTAGATGACAGGGGGGGGGCATTCGCTTCGCTCACACTCCACCTCAGAATTCCGCACGTAGATGCGGAATCTTAATTAAAAGTATTGCGTAGCAATGCGACTAAAGGAGTTCGCTACGCTCACAGGGTCAAATGGGGTCAAATGCTCATTCGCATTTTCCTCCGCTGGGTCAACTGGGGTCAAATGCTCATTCGCATTTTCCTTCGCATTTTCCTCCATTTCAAGATTCCGCATCACGCTACACTTCGTTTCGCGGTGCTGAATTCAGAAATGAAGTACTGCGTGGCATTAAGAATACTCCTCGCTGCGTACAAAAAGGAGTTCGCTGTCGCTCACACTTTTACTACGCAACTTTTCAAAACAACTTCGCTTTCGCTCGTTCTTTTGAAAAGTTGCGCTAAGGCTTGGCTTGCCTATGGCAAGCCAAGCCACTCTTAAGCAAAGTAACTCTTTTGTACAAAAGCGGCTTCGTAGCAGGGGCTTGGGCTTTGCATCGTTACACAACGCCACTAC
>JAISFQ010000037.1 GCA_031263495.1 Candidatus Nutricula glyptotermitis | reverse complement strand
AGAGCCGACTGCCTCCAAAACAGCACGTGAGACATAGTTTTCGCTCGGAATCAACTCTAATCCCTCGCGCTGGCGTTTCTCCTCGCCCCTGATGTAATCGAATATTTCATCTTGCATTTTTACTCCTTTAACTTAATGAATAATGAATAGTTAATAATGAATAATTGCTGACGGAGTTCGCTATCGCTCACACATTATTATAAGATTCCGCATCTACGTGCGGAATTCAGAGTGCGGTAATGTCTCGCTTGTACATTACAGTTCTCCGAATTCCTAACCTGATCAGGAATCTTAAAACAATTCGTGAGCGCGAAGTGAAGGAGAATGCGATTGAGCATTCGACCCCATCCTTTAAATTATTACTCATTACTCATTACTAATTACTCATTACTAATTACTAATTACTAATTACTAATTACTAATTGTTAACTATAAATTATACACTATAAACGCTTGTCAATAAAGTCCGCAACAAATTCCGTGCTAGGAGCGTCATGTATTTCACAAGGCGTACCAATTTGTTCAACTTTACCAGCATTAATTACGACTATTTTGTCCGACATTGCAAACGCTTCATCTTGGTCATGAGTAACATAAAGTGCAGTGATTTTAAGTAAATTACAAAGTTTCAGAATTTCAATGCGCATTTTCGCACGAAGTTTTGCGTCGAGATTAGAAAGTGGCTCATCAAACAATAGTACTTTCGGTTTCGTGACAAGCGCACGCGCTAACGCAACTCTTTGCTGTTCACCGCCCGATAATTCATGTGGTTTTTTGGTTTTATGTGCACTCAAATCCATAAGTGCGAGTGCATCATTTACACTCAGCGCAATTGCTACTTTGTCTATGTGTGCAATTTTCAAACCGTATGCGATATTATCATAAACTGTCATATGCGGAAACAATGCATAATTTTGAAACACCATCACAATCGGACGCAGAGTTGCAGGCGCATCTGTAATATCAACTTCATCTAATATAATATGACCGTTTGTAGGCATTTCGAGCCCTGCAATCATCCGAAGAATCGTAGTTTTACCCGAACCTGACGGTCCAAGAAGTGTCACAAACTCAGATGGCTTTGCGTTAAATGAAACATCACGCACGGCAACAAAATCTGAAGTAAACGCTTTTCGCAGTGCAATAACTTCCAGTGCACCCGTTTTTAACTCATTTTCACTCATAACTATTTAACATTATACACTATTGTGCGGATCACAATGCTGGGTGGTCATAAGTAAGTGAAAATGTCACTCACTTGTCATTCCACACGCGTGCGTCGGCGGCAAAAGGGAGTAGCAGTAGGAAGTACATTATGAAGTAGCGAGGTCTAATTTCCCAGATGAATATGTGGAATACAGTGCCGCCTATGAATGTGAGTAGCAATAATGCGTGCAGAAGCGTGATTTTCTTTCTGTTTAGGAGAGTCCAAATAGCAGCAAAGAGTATAACAATGAACTTAAATGCGCCATTTAAATTCTCCAAAACACTCATGCCATGTGAATTAATAAACTCCTTCGCCTCCTCAGTTTCCAGATTATAGTTTATAATGTTTTCTGACTTATGTTTATCCTCCAGATAGCCATCACGCGCTTTTTTGTGATGTCCAAATGTGTAATTTAGAGTTCCAAAAGATGGGTTATCGAACAATAGAAATGTTTTCGCTACCGTATGTTGCAAAAAAAGCAGTGGATTTTGTTTATAAGTTGCTAATATTTTATCAAAGTCCTCATTTATCATAGCATACGCTGTGCTATCAAGAACGACATCCGCTAAATCTATTCGTTCGCATTTTGGACGTTCACTGCAATATTTCTCCTGCTGACGGTATCGAAGTATAGTCTTATAATCCCACCACCAACCATCGATTCTGTCATTTGCAGATTTAGATTTTGACTTTACAACACTAAGTGAAGCATCTGTATCGCGAAACTTTGGTAGTATTTTGTCAACTGCTTGATTGTTTTCATGAGTTGAATTATTATATTCGCTCAGCATATCGCGCAGTTCGTCGCCATTTGGAGTGAGAGCCATCGTTATCCAATAGGAAGGTTTCCATTCTGTCGCACTAGTTTCGTGTGGCATTATTAAACTAGGCAATGCAATAAGGAGAGTGGAGAGTGCACATGCTAAGGTTACTCCAATCGCTAACATTATTTCATAACCTGCATACTTATGAGCGTGCACATTTCGCAGTATTTTATATATAATGACTATTCCAATCGCAATCATGAGAATCAGTCCATTCTTTTTGAAAACTAATAGCAAGGTTGCGTAGAGGAAAGAAAGCGGAATATAACGGATTTTTGAAGTCGTTAATGCTTTTAATATTGCGTATAGTGTTAAAAATGAAAACGTAATATACAAAAGGTCATTATATACATAAGTTAAAAGAAATATTGGTGCATGGCAGAAAAATAGCAAAAGAATAGTGGTAGTGAGTGTTTTTTCGTTATTAAAAAGCATTGGGATTGTGCGGCATATGGTGAAATATGTGATAAGTAATAGTAATCCATTTAGCACCAAAAACGCAATGACAGAGTAGTTGCCGAATAGAAAAATCAGTGTACTATGAACATAAAATAGCCCGATTTGCTGTGGTTGCGCAAGAAAATAGTTCTCTAAACTGCCACTTTTTAGCGTATCTAATGTCGAGGAAAATGCAGCCGCTGGATCTACATAAAGTGGCACTCGCATTACAGTAATCCAAATAAGTGACGCTATAATCGTAAACACCAATAACAATAAGAGAAAAAACTTATTAAATTTCGCACGTGACATGCTGAAAGTACGAATTATTAAATTTATTAGAGTGTTTAGAGCAAATAACAGAGCAAAAAGTGTAGCAATAAATATAATTGGCATCACTGTCGCACCAAAACTTGAATCGACATGAGTAAAACGACTCGCATCACCCAAAATCAGGTCCATAAACTGCTTTGTGCCAGTTGCAATTTGCATATTGAACCCATTTGCTGCATCGTAATGCGCAGTCGCTAGTAACGAAGCAACTTCAGCCAAAAATAAGACAAAAAAGGCTGAAACTGCGAGCGTAACCTTTAATAATATGTCTATTTTCATTTTCCCCACCTATAAACATATATTAAGTATACATAAAATTTTCGTGCAAAACAGGGCGTACCGGTGTGAAATTTTTCGCGGTGTGTAAAGTAGCATTCTTGGTGAAAAAGGAGTAGAATATTAATTCGTAAGGCATACGAACTTAGAGAAGAAGGAGCAACTATGATTAAGGTTTATTCAAAACCAGCATGTGCGCAATGTAATGCGACATATTTAGCGCTTGACAAAGCAGGCGTCACGTACGAGGTCTTTGATGTGACGAAAGACGAGAACGCGATGAATCGCGTCATTGAGCTTGGATTTTTTCAAGCACCTGTCGTCGAAGCAGGTGAGCGTTCATGGAGCGGATTTCGCCCCGATTTGATACAAAAAGTTGCTGCTGAAGTGCCTATTTTGTCCACACCACAAAACACTTTTGTCAATGCCTGAGTTTTTCTAAGCGTTTTTTCAGAATTACACACCCACTTGTCATCTGGCAAGACTTTACTTTGTCATCGCAAGCGATTGCGATAAGGAATTCGCCCCACCTACAAGTCAGCGTTAAAATAGGGAGCAAATTGCTAAGCATCTGGAACGAAGCGGTATTATAATACCGCGAGTGAACAGATGCAACGCAATTTGCCCATATTTTTA